>JBGZJM010000024.1:0-10343 GCA_041848845.1 Petrimonas sp.
CAAGCTTGGTACCTGGCTCCCCGCGGAAACCACGGAAGCTTTCCGGAAGTATCGGGTAGGAATCAAAGGGCCGCTCACCACACCCGTTGGTGAGGGAATTCGTTCCCTGAACGTGGCGCTACGCCAGGATCTCGACCTGTACTTCTGTTTGCGGCCGGTACGGTGGTTCAAAGGAGTAGCCACCCCCCTGCTTCATCCTGAAAAGGTTCACGTTACTATTTTCCGGGAAAACACGGAAGATATCTATGCCGGAATCGAATGGAACGCCGGAACTCCAGAGGTGGAAAAAGTACTCCAATTTCTGAAGGAAGAGATGGGGGTGGCAAAAATCCGTTTCCCCGAAACCACGTCCATTGGCGTGAAACCCGTTTCCGTCGAAGGAACCGAGCGGTTGGTGCGTTCGGCGATTGAATATGCCATAAGGCATAAATTACCGTCGGTAACGCTGGTTCATAAGGGCAACATCATGAAATTTACCGAGGGTGGTTTCAAAAAATGGGGTTATGCGCTGGCTGAGCGCGAATTTCCCGAAGAAACGTTTACCGAAAACAAATTCAATAAAATTAAGGCCGAAAAAGGATTGGAAACTGCCGTAGAAGCCTATAACGAAGCCGTTAAGGGCGGAAAGGTTTTCATCAAGGATGTGATTGCCGACGCTTTCTTGCAAAACACGCTGCTCAAGCCCGAAGAATATTCCGTTATCGCCACGCTCAACCTCAACGGCGATTATATCTCCGACCAGTTGGCTGCAATGGTGGGTGGCATCGGCATCGCGCCGGGAGCCAACATCAACTATAAAACCGGACATGCCATCTTTGAGGCCACGCACGGCACTGCTCCCGATATTGCCGGTAAAAACAAGGCAAACCCTTGCTCGATGCTCCTTTCGGGCGTAATGATGCTCGAATATATGGGTTGGAACGAAGCGGGCGGCCTTATCATAAAATCGCTCGAAAACTTGTTTGAAAAAGGATTTGCTACTTCCGACCTGGCGCGGTTTATGGAAAACGGGAAATCGTTATCCACCTCGGAGTTTGCGTCGGCAGTAATCAATTCGCTTTAAACAGGAATACGTATTTAAAACTAATAAAATTATAAGCAATATGGATAATAGTCAGTTAATTAAGGTATTATCGGACTCGATAGCCGTAACAAGCCATATCGACAAGGAACTTTTTACGAAAATGGGGGTTAAGCGCGGATTGCGTAACGAAGACCACTCCGGCGTGCTTGCCGGACTTACCCGTGTAGGCGATGTGGTAGGCTACGAACGACAGGAAGACGGAACTCTCAAACCCATTCCGGGTAAATTGTTTTACCGTGGGATAAACGTGGAAGACCTGGTACACGGTATTCAGGCAGACAATCGTCTTGGATTTGAGGAAACGGCTTTCCTGCTTCTATCGGGGAGATTGCCCGACAAAGAGCAGTTAGACGCTTTCACTTCGCATATCGTTCAAACGATGCCGCTTAATCATCAGGCCACGATGAATATTTTAATGCTGCAAGGGAAAAACATTATGAACATCCTGGCGCGGAGTGTATTGGAACTTTATACATACGACGAAGACCCCGATAACATTTCGCCCGACAACCTGATTCATCAATCGATCAACCTGATAGCGAAATTTCCGACCATAATTGCTCTGGCTTATCAAGTACTGCGTCATGATCAACAGGGACGTTCCTTACACGTTCGCCATCCCGATGAAAATTATTCGGTGGCCG
Source organism: Petrimonas sp. (assembly GCA_041848845.1). Lineage (GTDB taxonomy): Bacteria > Bacteroidota > Bacteroidia > Bacteroidales > Dysgonomonadaceae > Petrimonas. The sequence continues at coordinate 1,729 of JBGZJM010000024.1, forward strand.
AAAACTTCCTTTATATGATGAAAGGCCCCGGAAATTATACCGAACTGGATGTGAAAATCCTCGACCTGGCGCTTATCCTTCACGCCGACCACGGCGGGGGGAATAACTCCACTTTCTCGGTGCGCGTGACCAGCTCTACCGAAACCGATACTTATTCGGCCATCGCGGCAGGTATCGGTTCGCTCAAAGGCCCGCTTCACGGAGGGGCAAACGTGAAAGTAAACGGTATGCTGCAGGACATGAAAACCAATATAAAAGACTGGAAAAGTGTCGGCGAAATCGATGCTTACCTTACTAAAATATTGAAAAAGGAAGCTTACGATAAAACCGGCCTTATCTACGGCATCGGACACGCCGTTTACACCATCAGCGACCCGCGTGCGGGCTTGCTCAAAGAGATGGCGCGCGAGCTGGCAAAAGAAAAAGGGCGCGAAGATGAGTTTGCTTTTATGGAACTCATCGAAGATCGCGGCGTGGAAGTGTTCCTTGACTACAAAAAACAAGGCGCTAAACAACGTACGTGTATCAACGTGGATTATTATTCCGGTTTTGTGTACGATGCCATCGGGCTTCCCGAAGAAGTTTTTACGCCCATTTTCGCCATGGCGCGTATCGTGGGTTGGACGGCGCACCGTATCGAGGAAATGAACTTCACGAGCAAGCGAATCATTCGTCCTGCATACAAGAACGTACGTCAGCTCCAGGATTTTATCCCAATGAAAGATAGGTAAGATGTTGAAGATAAAAGTACAAAATCCTGTCGTGGAAATCGACGGCGATGAGATGACCCGCATCATCTGGTCGTTCATCAAAGAGCAGTTGATTTTGCCCTATCTCGATTTGAATATCAAATATTTCGATTTGAGCATTCAGAACCGCGACGCTACCGATGATAGCGTTACGGTTGACGCGGCGGAAGCGATAAAAAAATACAACGTGGGCATCAAATGTGCGACCATCACTCCCGATGAGGCGCGGGTTAAAGAGTTCGGACTGAAACAAATGTGGAAATCGCCCAACGGGACCATCCGCAATATCGTTGGCGGAACGGTTTTCCGCGAGCCGATTATCTGCTCCAACGTCCCCCGTTACGTGCAGGGATGGACGGAGCCGATTATCATCGGCCGACACGCTTTTGGCGACCAATACCGCGCCACCGATAAGGTAATCAAAGGGAAAGGTAAGTTGAAACTGACTTTCACTGCCGAAAACGGTGAAGTGCAGGAGTGGGAGGTTTATGATTTCAAAGGAGACGGTGTGGCCATGGCCATGTACAACACCGATGAATCGATTTACGGATTTGCCCGTTCGTCGTTTCAAATGGCGCTGGCAAAACGCTACCCGCTCTATCTGTCCACCAAAAACACTATTATGAAGGCGTACGACGGACGGTTCAGGGATATTTTCGCCGAAGTGTATGAAAAGGAATTTAAATCCTTTTTTGCCGAAGCGGGCATTACGTACGAGCACCGGCTGATCGACGATATGGTGGCCTCGGCCATGAAGTGGAACGGCGGTTTCGTGTGGGCGTGCAAGAATTACGACGGCGATGTGCAGAGCGATACCGTGGCGCAGGGTTTCGGTTCGTTGGGGATGATGTCGTCGGTCTTGGTAACGCCCGACGGTCGCACGGTGGAAGCCGAAGCGGCACACGGAACGGTTACCCGCCATTATCGCCGGCATCAGCAAGGCAAGGAAACCAGCACCAATCCCATCGCCTCCATTTTCGCGTGGACACGCGGTTTGGAACACCGCGGGAAACTTGATGGAAACCAAGAACTTATCGATTTCTGTCAAAAACTGGAACAGGTGTGCGTGGAAACCGTGGAAAGCGGGGAGATGACCAAAGACCTGGCATTGCTTGTGTACGGTAACGATGTGGAAGGGAAATACCTGAATACGCAGGATTTCCTGGCGGCTCTGAAGCGCAATCTGGATAAAAAATTAAGCTGACGATATACGCAGGTTTTAGAGTTATCAAATGAACGGCTCACGCGGAATAACGCCGCGGAGCCGTTTTTTTATTGCGAAGAGTTAAAGATTAAAACCGTTTTATCTCATCGTTCGCCGTTTCCCCTTTGTATTTACTTTTTACGGGATTAAAACGATACGTTACCGTAAGCGAAAATTGTTGAGAGTCTGTATTTTTGTCGATTGACAGGTAGTATTTGCCTAAATCGGTTATACCCGATTCGCGATAGCTGTTGAAAATGTCGTTTACCGCGAGCTCAATTTGCAATGAGTTGTTGAGAAAGTTTTTTGAAATTCGGGCATCAGCCTGGAAGCGGGTTTTCGTAGTAAAGTAATCAATATTTCCGCCGGGCGACATATAGCTTGCATTCACGCGAACTGTCCAGTCTTTCGGAAATCGGAAAGCGTTGCCCCACCTTAAAAAATATACCGGTTTGTTGAACGGCAGTCCCGAACCCGACAATTTCAGCCACTGTTTCATCATGATTGCTTCGAGCCGCGGCTGCCAGATGCCGATAACGGGCGCATAACCCAACATTGCCTCAAAACTTTGGCTGTTGGGAACATTTCCGGGTTGAAACAGCAGCACATCTTCTTTTTCGGGATATTGCGTAATGTTGCGTATAATCCGGTTTTTGTGCCGGCTATACGAAGCCACTAACTGCCATCTTTTCCACGAAGTTATGGATGTGAAACCGTAATTGATGGCGGGCTGCAACATCGGATTTCCCGATTCATAGAAAAATGGCGTTGAGTAGGTTATGTTGTTCCGCAAATCGTGGTAAAAAGGATATTCGATACTTTTTTCATACGACAACGATGTTGTCCAGCCTTTATCCTTATTGCTGTAAGTAATGCCCGCGTTTGGAAAAAGTTTGTTGTAGGTTTTCGATGCGTCTTTGTCCGGAATATCGTTGTTGAAATAATCCAAATGGATGTTTTCGTAACGTAATCCGGCATTCAGGGAGAAATTATTCCACGATTTTTCGTATAAGAGGAAAGCAGCCGTCCTGTTCTGCCGGGTGTTGTTCGATTCGTTTTTAAGTCCCGTGCTCACGGTTTCCGTAATGCGGTATTTCTGGTTGTTCAGGGTAAAAGTATATTCGGTTCCGATGCTCAGGTTTGAGGTTTCGGTCAGGTTGTACTTTAACAATCCTTTTATGTAATAGAGCCTGTACAAACGGTTGGCGCGTGTGGTTATTTCATCGGACGGGTGGGATGAGAAACGGTTTTTATCGTCATCCGTGTTATTTCCCAACACAATGTCCGAATTTAGAAAAACGGTTGTTTTATCATTGACGGTGTGCGAAAAATAGCCGTTGAAGATATGCCTCGACGAATGGTTTTCCTTGTCGGTCAATACCAAATCCTGCAAAGTTGTGAGATTTTCCGACGTTGAAGACATCCGGTTTTCGCCTGTTGATTTTCCGCGTTTAAACTCTCCCGTGTATTTTATGCCCAATGAAGTTTTCTCGCCGGAAGTGTAATTTACGCCCAATTCGGGAATATGGGTTTTGCCGTCGGTTTTACCCGAAATATCGTATTCTTGTTCAAATTTTTTCGCGTTGTGCGAAAACCGTTGTATGCCGCGATTTTCAGTTTCTTTTTTTGAGTGTCCGTAATTGAATCCGCCGAAAAAATCCCATTTCCCTTTTCTGTAGTTCAGCGCGACGTATTCGTTTCCGAAGAAATGCCGTCCTGTTCCTTCTTTAACAAGTGCCGAACCACTCATTCCGTCGTCGGCAGGGCGCAAGGTAGTTATTTTTATGACCAGACCGATGGTCGCATCGTATTCGGCTCCGGGCGACGTGATTACTTCGACCGATTTGATGCTTTTGGGCGAGAGTCTTTCCAATTCGCTTGCGTCGCGGATTTGACGTCCGTTTATGTAAAACAACGATTCGCCTTTGCCCAATGCGCCCATTGCCGCAACAAACGGTAATTCGGCTATCAAATCGGCTGTCGTGGGCAAGGTGGCGAGCAGCGAATTTTGCACATCGGCAATGATGGAACTGCCCTTGATTTCGTAGATTTTCCGGCTGGAGGTTACAACCACTTCCGAAAGAAGTTTCGCATCGGGTTCGAGTTCGATAACTTGCGGAATTGTTTCCGCCTTTTGAACAACGGATTTGTAGCCGATAAAAGAAACCTTCAACAGAAGTCCTTTTAAATCGGATTTCAGATGATACGTTCCGTCGTCGTTGGTTACGTTTCCCACAACAAGCGTGGTTGAGTCGGGTTGCAGCAGCATCACATTCACGTACGGAAACGGTTGCTTGTTTTCGTCCAGCACGGTTCCCGTGTAATCCTGCGCCCGCAAATACATTGCCGAAAAGAGCAAAACGATAGCCGAAGAAATAATTTTATTTCTCATAATTTGTCTTATAATCCACCCTCAACTTGCCACACGCTGCCGGGGTTGTTGTTGCTTATGGTAAGGCGGTGTTTCTTTATTTGTCCGTTTTTCAGTTTTATTTCATAAGGAACATAATACCCCTGGTATGTTCCGGATTGAAATGCCTCGCCGACGGAAATAATTTCCAACCCGCCGAAATATTCATACAACAGGTCTTTTGCGTGAATCATCGTGTTCCAAAGCTCTTTGTGCGTCTCAAAATCGCCTTTCGACAGGTCTTGCAAAAACAGGAAAGCGGCCTGTTTGGGCGACATTTGGCTGTTGACGCTGTTTGCCTGCGGATTTTGATATTCCGTCCACTGCATTCCTTCGGGAAGCGTAAGGGTGAAAATTTCGGAATCCAGCGGTGTGTTGTAACGGATGTTTTTGATGTTCATAATGAGAATCTCCTTTTCGTTGCCGAGCAGAAATATTTTCAATGATTTTAGCAAGCGCGTTTCTTTATCGAACACGTACTCGCGCCGGTTGTCCGATTGTTCGATGCTGCTGTTTTTACCCACATTGTCAATGAAAATACCTTCGGCTTTTGACGTAACCGTAAGAAACAGATCCTTTTCCGATTTTCCGGTTTTTATTTTAGAACCTTTTTGCTGTGCCCGCATTTGTTCTTGTTCCAATATTTTTTCGGGTTCCAGAAAAATGGCAAGTGCGCGTAAAACGTTTGTGTTGTTGCCGGGAATTTTAATTCCGAGCATATCGGGAACGAACACCCGTGTAGTGTCGCCGTTCATTACGGCAATGCGTCCGCCCTTGTCCGCACGCCACTTTGTCTTGTCCGAAAAATCTTTATACACCTTGTGCAGAACAAGTGAATCTTCTACGTTTAAGTAACCGAAGTTTTCCGCAGGTTTGGTGCGCATTTCCAACTCGATAAACAGGGTTTGGACCGTCCTCATGGCATTTAATGCGGATGTAATCAGCGTATTTGCTTTTGCCGCGGATGTATTTTGGGAAACAAGAAATGAAATTGCCGCGGCAATAATCAAGAAAGAAGCAATTTTAAGCATCGAATTGGCTATTTTCCGTATTTTCGGCGCACGGGTTTTCTGCAGTCGGGTTTCGTTCAGGCGTCGCAAGATATTTTCTTGCAGTTCTTCGGGCGCCCGCATCTCTTTTCCCTGACGGATAAACCGAACGATATGCATTAATTCGTCGTATTCCTGCCTGCATTCCGCGCACGCCGAAAGATGTGCTTGCAGTTCCTTTGCCGGCATGCCATCTTCCGTTTCCGGCAAGTAATACATATTTTGTTTGCATTCAGAACAGGTCATGATAATTGTTTTTTGTTTTTACAATTTCTTTCAGTTTATCCAATCCGTATTTGAACCGCGATTTTACCGTTGTCAATGGCTCCTGCAGCAAATCCGCGATTTCGTGAAATTTCATTTCTTCCATGATTTTAAGGCGGATAACTTCTGCCTGATTTTCAGGTAGCTGCCTGAGCAGCAAGTCGATGGCTTTTAGCTTTTCGCGTAGAATAATCTCATCGGATTCAGTTGCTTCTCTGTTCCTTGCGTCAGCCATTCCGGTAAACCGCTCTTTTGTCTGCAACATATTGATGCTCATATTCGAAACCGTTCTGTACAGATATGCTTTTACATTATCGATATCGGCTTGTTTACAAAGTGCATTGAACAAATTCACGTACGCATCCTGAACAATATCTTGTGCGTCGCACATAGAGCCGGTTTTAAAATAGGCATACCTGAATAATTCATCCTGATAATGCAGTATAAAATCATTTAACTGATGTTTTATACCGTATCTTTCTTTCTCCATTTTCCGGATTTTGGAAGTTTTATATATATAAGACAAAGTAAGGAAGAAAAAAGACGTAAAAACGAAAAATAAAATTCGAAAAGTTAAACTTCCTGCACACATCCCCCAAATAGGGATTTATCCCTCGAAAATCCCATTTTATGGGTATTAGATGTGTCTGCAAGTAATGGCGATTTTTGTAGTCGCAAAAAAGCGACAGGTTGTCTCCGCAGGAGATTTTAGAAAAGAAATGAAAAAACATCACATATTCACGATAGTACTCTTCGCTCTCATTCTTTTTAGCCCCTACACGAAAGCCGATGCGTATCCGGCAGGAAGGCGGCTTGGGCTCGCGCACCAATTACAACATCAACGGGCTCTCGTTCAAGTTCAACGGCAACGCCTCCTTCTATCTCGAAAACGTGGGGTGGAAAAAACAAGGCTGGGCGTACATGTCAACATCAATTACGTGAAAGCCTTCCACCGCAACTGGGCGAACGTGGGCACCATTCACAAATACTCCTACCACGGCGGGTCGAACTACACGCTGGTGAAAACCATTGACGCCTCCATTCCCCTGAAAAGCAAAGGCGTGCGCTTCACCAAAATGAGCGATACCGAGGCATCGCTACAAAGGCGCCGCCAGCAACGGATTCTTCTATGCCGGAAGAGATATCGCCTACATCCCTTACGAAGATTTCAGCACACCCGGCAGGCAGATCGGGGTGAACCCCAGCGGTGAACCCACCTACTCGCACTGGTGGCGCGTGGCGCGGATGGATCTCAACAACAACACGGTGGTCGATCTCGACGTACCCGATGACCTCTGGCTCACCCAGTATCAGGCATCCGCCATACGCAAGGGCAAGTTCTACATCGCCCTCTCGCCCGAAGGCACCGGCAAGGGAAACATCCACATCTTCGACATCAACTCTGCCGACCGCAAAGGAACCGTGGGCGCCGTCATCAAAGCTACATCGGTATTTACTGAAACAGCCATCCATCATACTTAATCCGTTCCTCACGCCGCGTAGCTTTATGCCGCGTGGGGAACTTTTTTCAAACCGAATGAAGAAGTTTTTCAAAAAAGTGCACCTTTGGCTCTCGCTTCCGGCGGGAATCGTGATTGTGATCACCTGTCTCACGGGTGCCATGATGGTGTTTCAGGACGAAATCGAGCAACTCTGCCACCCCCGACGATACATCGTGGCCAACTACGAAGGGCGCACCCCGCTCCCCTATACCGCTATGTCCGGGTAGACGAGCGTGCCATCGACCGCTTCGCGTATAATCCGGCAACGGGCGACATCACCCAATTCCAGCCCTATGCCGCACAACCCGCGCGCAGCAAGGTGATGGGCGTCAACTATGCGTTCCACACCGGGCGTTTCGGCGGTATCTGGGCAAAAATACTCCTCTTTTTCGCATCGCTTATCGGCGCGTTGCTCACCATCACCGGTTACTGGCTCTGGTGGTCGCGCCGAACACGCTACCTTGTCAAACGGATGCAGACAGACGTTGCCATCACCCAAAAACTGGGTTACGACTTCCGCTTTCCGTTTTGTGGACGAATATTTTTTATGAGCCTGCCCGAATGCAAAAAACGGAGCCCGCTTATCCGTTTGCTCTGCCTGTCGCCCCAATTTACCAAAAACATGAAGATATTCCGGCTGAGGAATTATGGATGATGCCGAATGCGGCAATTACAAATTACCAATGACCATTCAATCCGCGGGTTACAGCACAGCGGAATGGAACTCTCTTGTTTTACCTCTTTTCAGCCGGGATGGCTGAACGCCTGGATACCTTCGTTCGCGTTGGTAGCGGTCCGATATCTGGTTAATCCCTGAACCGTCGTGTCAAATCCCCGTACTCATCGATGCGGCGGTCGCGGAGGAAAGGCCACCAGCGACGGACGTTCTCGGTGCGGGTTTTATCGATCCCGACAACCTGGGTTGTTTCTCCTCCCGCTGCCTGAAATAGAAATTCGCCTTGCGGTCCGCAGGCGAAACTGTTTCCCCAGAAGGTAATGCCGTTGGTTTGCCCCGAGGGGTCGGGCTCGTATCCGGTGCGGTTTACGGCCACTACCGGAATGCCGTTTGCCACGGCATGCCCGCGCTGAACGGTAATCCACGCTTCGCGCTGGCGGTTTTTTTCGTCTTCGTTATCGGACGATTCGTAGCCGATGGCGGTAGGGTAGATAAGGATTTCGGCTCCGGCAAGCGTCATCAGTCGTGCCGCTTCGGGATACCACTGGTCCCAGCACACCAGAACGCCCAGTTTTCCCACTGATGTTTCTATTGGGTGGAATCCCAGATCGCCGGGCGTGAAGTAGAATTTTTCGTAATAGGCAGGGTCGTCGGGGATGTGCATCTTACGGTATTTTCCGGCGATGCTTCCGTCTTTTTCCAACACCACTGCCGTGTTGTGGTACAGCCCCGCGGCACGTTTCTCGAAGAGCGACAACACG
>JBGZJM010000025.1:0-10526 GCA_041848845.1 Petrimonas sp.
TTGCGTTAAAAAAGAAAAGCTGTTTGAGCGTAAGCGAGTTCTTTTCTTTCAGCAAGCAAGCGGCAGACGGGTCGCAAAAGCAGCGGGAATCGAGTGTTAGTGCCAACCAGAGAAACTTGCGAAACTTAAATTATTATATTATACACCCTGAAAATTCAACAAACTATTTAAAATTACTTAAAAAAACCTTGTGTAACCTGGGTTACAAAAGTTCATGATTCTCCTGATTACCTTTGCATCGGTAAAGAATAACAATAAAAAATATTATGGATAGAATGTTTTGTTTTCAGTGTCAGGAAACAGCAAAAAACGAAGGCTGCACCGTCAAGGGTGTTTGTGGAAAAACTGCAGATGTTGCCAACCTTCAGGATTTGCTGCTGTTCGTGTGCAAAGGAATCTCGCACTATACCGTCCCGTTGAGGAAATATGGAATTGAGATCCCGCAGATCAACAAATTTATTACCGACAGTTTGTTTATGACCATCACAAATGCCAATTTCGATAGAAGCCGGTTTACCACACGCCTGCTGATGGCTTTTGAAATGCGGAACGCGGCAAAGGAACGCCTGAGAAATGCAGGTGGAAACCTTGAAGAGATCACTTTTGACGGCGCCCTCTGGGTGGGAGAGACCGAAGCGGAAATAACGGAAAAAGCGTTCGAGGCAGGTGTGCTTGCCACAAAAGATGAAGATGTCCGTTCCCTTCGAGAACTCACCGTTTACGGTCTGAAAGGAATGGCTGCTTATGCCGAACATGCTTTCAATTTAGGTCACGAGGAAAATGAGATTTTCGCTTTTATGCAGCGCGCGCTGGTCGCCACGACCGACGACTCCCTTTCGGTTGACGAGTTGACCGCACTGGTTCTCGAAACCGGGAAATACGGTGTACAGGTAATGGCATTGCTGGATAGGGCAAACACATCGAGTTACGGCAATCCGGAAATCACAAAAGTGAACCTTGGCGTGCGTGACAATCCGGGAATCCTCATCAGCGGACACGACTTGAAAGATATGGAAGAGCTGCTGAAACAAACCGAAGGGACAGGGGTAGATGTTTACACGCACAGCGAAATGCTTCCGGCAAACTATTATCCGGCATTCAAGAAATACAGCCACTTCGTGGGAAATTACGGAAGTTCCTGGTGGCACCAGACCGAAGATTTTGAGAATTTCAACGGAGTTATCCTGTTCACAACCAACTGCATTGTCCCGCCCCGAAAATCATCCACCTATGCCGAGAGGGTGTATACGACGGGAGCGTCGGGGTTCGAAGGATTCAAACATATCGAGGACCGAAAGGAGGGAGAATCAAAAGACTTTTCGGCAATGATTGAGCATGCCAGAAAGTGCGCTCCTCCCGAAGAAATTGAGACGGGTGAGATCGTAGGCGGATTTGCACACAATCAGGTCATTGCTCTTGCCGACAAAGTGATTGAAGCCGTGAAGTCCGGTGCCATTCGCAAATTCTTTGTGATGGGCGGATGCGACGGAAGAATGAACGGAAGAAACTATTATACCGAGTTCGCTCGGAAATTACCCGCAGATACGGTTATCTTAACCGCCGGTTGTGCCAAATACCGTTACAACAAGTTACCGTTGGGCGATATCAACGGCATTCCACGTGTTCTTGACGCGGGTCAGTGTAACGACAGTTACTCGCTCGTAAAAATCGCACTCGCATTGAAAGAAGCCCTGGGTTTAAACGATTTGAACGATTTGCCCATCGCTTATAACATTGCCTGGTACGAACAAAAGGCGGTAATTGTGTTACTCGCCCTGCTCTATTTGGGAGTGAAAAACATTCACCTGGGACCGACCCTTCCTGCATTCCTTTCACCGAACGTGGTAAATGTGCTGGTAATCAACTTCGGAATTTCAGGGATTACAAGCGTGGATGAAGACATGAAATTGCTCCTCGAAACGGAGGAGAGCAAATGATCCGATTTACTGAAAAAGTGAAAGATATCGAAAAAATACTAAACCGTAACCCGGGTTACAGTTTAGTATCAATCATCAATTAAAATCAATTATGGCAACTTTTGAACCTGCAAAAATTTTCCCGATGGAAGATTCAATTGAATACTCCTCGGGAGGCGTTATCAGCAAACAAGTCATAAAAAAGCAATCGGGAAACGTCACGTTGTTTTCTTTCGATAAAGACCAGGGACTGACGGAGCACACCTCGCCCTATGATGCGATGGTACACCTGCTGGACGGTGAGGCGGAAATCCGCATAGACGGCAATCCTCACCACTTGAAAAAAGGCGAATGCATCATTATGCCTGCCGGGCTCCCTCATGCACTCCACGCTATTGAGCCGTTTAAAATGGTATTGACAATGATTAAGCAATAAATTTATGAGCGAAGCAATCAACAATTCGTCGCAGCGCAAAGAGCTGTTGCGACATCTTCTCCTCCGTTTACACGAAGGAGAAAACCCCGAAGTGTTGCGGCAGCGGCTTATCGAGGTACTCCGCAACATTCCTTACAACGAAGTGGTGGAAGTTGAACAGGAACTCATCAACAGCAACGCGCTTACCGAGGAAGAGATTCTCGATTTTTGCGATTTGCATACGGCCGTGCTTGACGGTAGCATCGATTTGGGTGGCGCCAAACCCGTTCCCGCAGGACATCCGGTGGACACATTCAAAAAAGAAAACTTGGCTTTGAAAAGAGAAGTAATTAAAATTGCCGGTCTTTTTGATAACGTAGCTGGTCTGGCCGACAAGCAACTGCCGGGATTTATCCTGCAGCTTCGTACAATATTCAATAACTTGTCCGATGTGGACAAACACTACAAACGGAAGGAATACCTGCTTTTTCCTTTTTTGGAAAAGCACCTCATCACAGGCCCGCCCAAAGTGATGTGGGGTAAACACGACGAAATCAGGGATTTGTTGAAAAGTTCTTTCGAAGCGCTGGAATCACCCGTTTCAACGGCAGAAGAAATGAAATCCCTTGTTCAGCTCGTACTTGCTCCGGCCGTCGAGATGCTGGACGGAATGATTATGAAAGAAGAGGAAATTTTATTCCCGATGGCTATGGACACGTTAACGGAAGAGGAATGGTACAAGGTCTATCAGGAAACGCCCGATTTCGGGTATTGTCTTTTTGATCCGGAAGAGGAATGGCAACCGTCCGGCACAAAGGTTGAAAAACAGGAATACGTGACCGCCGATGCTATACGCCTCTCCTCCGGAGCCTTCAATCTCACCGAGCTGGAAGCCCTTTTCCTGCATCTTCCCGTCGACATTACATTTGTGGACAAAAACAATAAGGTGCGTTTCTTTTCACACAGTCCCAACAGGGTCTTCGAGCGAAACCGTTCCATTATCGGACGTGATGTGCGGATGTGCCATCCGCCGGGAAGTGTGCACGTGGTAGAGCAGATACTTGCCGATTTCAAAAGCGGCAAGGAAAACAAAGCCGTTTTCTGGATGTCGAACTTCATGGGGCGGTTCATCTATATCGAATACTCGGCTGTACGCGGAAAAGAAGGGGAGTATCTGGGTGTTGTGGAAGTAACGCAGGACATCACACAAATGAAAAAACTGGAAGGCGACCAGCGACTGCTTTCGTATGAACACAAATAAACCCGACATCACTCCCGACACCAAAGTTGCCGATTTATTGAAAGAATTTCCGCAACTGGAAGAACTTTTGAAGCATTTTTCTCCTGCTTTTGCCGCGTTAAAAAATCCGGTATTGCGAAAAACCGTAGCAAAGGTGACCTCGTTGCAGCAAGCGGCAAAAGTGGGAGGCGTGAATATCGTGGAGATGGTTAATGCGCTCAGAAAGGAAGCAGGACAACTGCCGCTCGGAGACAGTTTTTGTCCGGGCAGTGAAGATATCCACATCCCTTTTTCGGAAAAAACACCTCCGGCAACCGTTACACACAGGTTGGATGTTCGCCCCATCATCGAAGCCGGCGATCATCCTAAAGACCAGGTGCTTGTTATTGCCGACAAGTTGAACCAGGGTGACTGCCTGGAATTTATCTCTTCGTTTCCCCCCACCCCGCTGATCGATTTGCTGCAAAAGAAAGGCTACAGCGTAACGATGCTCGCACCTGATGAAGGCGTGGTAAGAACCTTCGTGAAGAAGAAGTAGCAGTAATTTGCGTTTTTTGATGATAATCAAACGTAAATAGAAAAACCGTTGCCAATTAAATTTGTATTTTTGTCAAATTCAAACGTGTTTTTCTAAAAATATCATCATGACTACAAGAAGAGAATTTATCAAAAAAGCAGCCATTGGTACAACACTGGTTTCCATAGGAGGTGTTTTACCTGGATTTAGTGCCGGAAGCTACAAAAACATAGTCGGAGCCAACGAGAAGATAAAAATGGGCGCCATAGGTGTAAATGCCAGGGGAAATGCACTCGCGGAAGGCTTTGCCAAGGAGAACGGTTGCGAAATAGCTTACGTTTGTGACGTGGACAGACGTGCCCTGGAAAAATGTATCGCCAACGTAAAAAAAATAGCAGGCAATACCCCCCAGGGCGAAAAAGATTTAAGGAAATTGCTTGAACGCAAGGATTTAGATGCGGTGTTCATTGCCACGCCCGAGCATTGGCATGCGCCGGCCGCACTGATGGCGATGAAAGCCGGCAAACATGTGTATCTGGAAAAACCCACAAGCCATAATCCGGCAGAGGATGAGATCCTCATGCAGGCAGTGAAAAAATATAACGTAGTTACTGCAACAGGCATGCAACGCAGATCGTGGCCTAATGTAATGAAGGCGATACAGGAAATAAAAGAGGGAATCATTGGTAAAGTCTATTTCGGCAAAGCCTGGTACGCAAACAACAGACCATCGATTGGAACAGGAAACGTTACGGCCGTACCGGAATGGCTCGACTGGGAATTGTGGCAGGGACCGGCACCAAGGGTAACCGGCTACAAGGACAACTATCTCCACTATAACTGGCATTGGTTCTACAATTGGGGTACCGGTGAAGCCGGAAATAATGGAGTCCATTTTCTCGATATTCTCCGCTGGGGCATGGACTTGACCTATCCAACCCATGTCAACTCTTCGGGCGGCAGGTACGTTTATCGTGACGACTGGGAATTTCCGGACACCCAGATCGTGAATCTCGAATTTGGAGGCAACAAACTGATCACGTGGGAAGGTAGGAGCTGTAATGGCCGTAATATTGAAGATTCCTCGGTAGGATGTGCATTCTACGGCGAATCCGGTGCCCTGGTGATCGGGGGAGGAAACGCTTACAAGGTGTACGACCTGAAAAACAAATTGATTAAAGAGGCCACAAGCGATCTGGAGTTCAAACCGGGAGACACCCGAAACCCCACCCAGCAACTGGACTCGTTCCATTTCTCCAACTTTTTGGATGGCATCAGAAAAGGTACCGCCCTAAATGCCGACATAAACGTAGGATGTATCAGCACAACCCTGGCACATTTGGGAAATATTGCCCAACGCACCAGAACAACATTCGAAACAGATCCCGCAAACGCCCACATTATCAACAACCGTGCAGCCGGAAAACTGTGGAGCCGGAAATATCAAAAAGGCTGGGAAATGAAACTTTAAATTCATTCTTGTAAATTCTCTCATTCTTTCATTCCGCCGGATTTTTGTAAGACTAACTCACAAAGATTTCGGCGGAATTTTTTCTCCAACTCCAGTTGTCAGCATATACTTGTTCTATACTGCACTTTTAAAACAGAACAAAATTTTTCCTTTTAACCAGCCTAAATAAAAGTTCACAAACAAATGAACCATAAAGATAAAGGATCATGAAGACAGGCTGCCACAATTCCGACAGATAACTCCCCTTAAAACCGAAGGGTGAAATCAATGGTTCCCTTTCAAAGCATGAATCTACGCGATCAATCCGGATTGATCTTGAATGTGTTTTTCCCTCGGGATAATAATTTCTTATTAAAAAGTTGTTAATTCAAAAAGCGGCAGTTTCCGCATTCCTCATCTCAAAAAATGTCAGACTCAAGGTACTTCAAAACAATATAAGCCATTAATCCCATTCCCGTTTCCATGGCGTTTTCATTGATATCGAACGTGGAAGTGTGAAGCGACAAAGATTCCCTACCCTCTTCACCTACTCCAAGCAAATAAAAAAACGAATCCACAAATTCAGAGTAGTAGGAGAAGTCTTCTGAAGCCATCCATATGTCACATTCCTCAACCTGCTGTTTTCCAAGATATTCCTCCATGAATTTCTCAATTGTTTCAACTATGGAGGCGGGATTGTATAATGAGGGATATCCGTTTCTAATGTTGACTTCACAAGTGCATCCCAATCCTTCTGTCACGGATTTTGTTAATTGACGGATCTCTTGAAGCGCCTTTTGCCTCCATTTTTCATCCATTGTTCGGAACGTACCCTCCAAAAGGACTTCATCGGGAATAATATTTATGGTTCCGTTTGCGTGAAGCTTGCCGAAAGACAAAACGGACGGGATGGCCGGGTTATTTTTCCGGCTTATCAATTGCTGGAGTATAACGATTACCGAGGAGGCTGCCAGAACAGGATCAACAATCAGATGGGGCTGAGCACCGTGTCCGCCTTTTCCTTTTATGGTGATTGCTATTTCGTCCATCGAGGCCATGAATTTACCTCTTCTTATCCCCACCTTCCCGGCAGACAAGGCAGGCATCACATGCTGCCCGATGATGAGATCGACATCAGGATCGGTTAACGCCCCTTCACCGATCACTCTGGCAGCACCCCCGGGAAGGATCTCTTCAGCAGGTTGGAAAATCAGTTTCACCGTTCCGTTAAACCGAAATTCCATCGCTTTCAAAATTCGAGCAACGCCCAGCAACAGAGCGGTATGCGCATCGTGCCCGCACGCATGCATTACCCCTTTGTTCCTAGATCGATATTCAGTTTCTTTCTTATCTTCTATGGCCAGGGCATCCATATCGGCACGAAGCGCAATGACCTTACCGGCACCGAGCGTTCCATTAATTGTGGCAAGCACCCCCGTTCCGGCAACAGGTTGCCACATAATGCCCATTTCATCCAGCTTCCGCTTGATATAAGCGGAAGTTTGAACTTCATGGAAAGAGAGTTCGGGATACCGGTGAAGATGCCTTCTAACGCCGACAATCTCTTCCCTGATATCCGAAGCAATCGATTGAACAGTCTCCTTCAATGCCATACCGCAAAAAATCAGCCTTTACTGTCGTTCAAGAGAAATTCTTTCACAAAAATGTCGTCCACCAGGTGAGGATACTGGCTAATTACCCGGTCAATCTCCTCTCTTTGCCCTTCGGAGAGCTTCTCTTCCGGACCAAGACACCATATTCCCTTTATGAGGCCCTGCCGTTTCAGCACCTCATGGATACCGGAAATGGACCCCTTGAAACGATGTGCAACGTCAAAAATAGCCGAATTCATATCAGTGACCTCTACTCCTGTCCGTAAAACAGCCGGATAATCCAGCGTCCCTTTCCTGAGTCCCTCTTTCAGATGGTGAAACAATTCCACCGATTTTTTTGTCCACACCGCATAATGCCCGAGCAGTCCACCTGCAAATCTTTTTTCAACAACACGATCTCCCACCTTAAAGCGATAAGGGGTTATGAGGTCGTTTACAATATTGTCGTCATTACCCGTATACAAGGCAATCTCCGGTTCCCTCCCCGAGTGGCAGATGGCCCTTACAACGTCAAGGGTCTGGTATCTGTCAAAAGGAGCGGTTTTTATGGCACAGACATTTGGAATATCACAAAATTTTTTCCAGAAATCATAACTGAAAACTCTTCCTCCGACGGAAGGTTGAAGGTAGAAACCGAAAACCGGAATCACCTTGGCTACTTGCCTGGTTCGGTCCAGCAACTGATCTTCCGATAAATCGCCCAACCCTCCCATGCTTAAAAGTCCCAGATCATACCCCAGCGACCGGGCAATTTCGGCCTCTTCCAGAGCCTGATTAACCGGGCCGCATACTCCTGCCACCTTAATAAGGGAACTGGCTTTCCCCGACCGGAAAAGTTCGTCGGCTGTAATTTCCAGTACCTTTCTGTAATAGTTAAATTGAGGGTCCCGTATTTCGAATTGAGTCGTATGTACACCAATGGCAATACCATCCACACCACAAGCCAGGTAGTAGCGGGTTAACCTGCGATGAGACCGTTCATCAATAGTCAGATCGGAATTCAGTGCGAGTGGATGAGCGGGAATAAATCCACCTTCCATCAGTTTATCCAGTACTTCGAGGTTGCTAAACTTTATCATAAGACTGCATGATTAATATTTACCCTCTCTTTCCTGAAAATGGGTGGGTTTATCGATTGTTTTACCGCCTTCCATCACCCATTTTCCAATCAGTTCTATCATTTGCTTCAATGATACCGAGGGATATCCGAATATTTTGAAACATTCCGCAGCGTTGCTGAGAAGGGCACTTCGTTCTTCACAAGAGGTGAAATTCACGGATTTATCGAATATTTTTCCAAACTCCCGTGCAATCCATCGTACAGAAACTGTCTCCGGACCGGTTACATTCAGTATTCTTGCAGGAATTTCACAATGCAAAAGCGAGCGGATAGCTATTTCGTTGGCGTCTCCCTGCCAGATTACATTCACATTTCTCATGGCAAGGTCAACACTTTTCCCATCATACACAGACCGGGCTATCTCAAGCAGAATTCCGTAACTGACATCATTGGCATAATTTAGCCGGTAAAGCAACATGGGAGTTTGATTCTTCCGGGAGAAATACTGGAACATTCTTTCTCTGCCAAGACAGGATTGTGCATATTCTCCCACAGGAGCAGCGGACGTATCTTCAGTTGATCCCCCCATTACCACTTCAGACAAAGGATAGATGTTTCCGGATGAGAAGACCACTATATTCGAGTTCTTGAATTTCTCTGCCACTTTACCGGGAAGATAAGCGTTCATGATCCATGTATAAGGTTCATTACCGGTCGTCCCGAACTTGTACCCCGCCAGATAGATGACGTTTGGCACATCGGGCAATGCATGGAGTTCCGCATCATTCAGCAGATCTCCTTTTATGATCTTCACACCGCATGTTTCCAACTCGTCAGCCACCGCCCGGTCCGAAAATCTGGAGAAGGCGAAAACTTTTTTTTCCGTTCCCGATTGCCGTATAGCTTCCGTGGCCAGGCGGGCCATAGCGGGGCCCATCTTCCCTCCAGCTCCAAGGATTAGAATATCGCCCTTTATCCTGCCCATATCCGCTATTATCTGCTGTGACGGTCGTAAATACTCATATAAGATATCTTCTTTTGTCATGAACTTTGATATTTATTTCAGGAATATATCTATAAAATTGACTGCGGCGAGAATAACAACTAAAACCAATCCCACCGCACCGGTTATTTTGAGAAAAGGTGTGGATATTAATTCACCCATATACATTTCATCATTAGAAATCGAGAACATGGCTATCCCGATTATCGGAACGATAAAAATGGTAATGCTTTGAGCAAACACAATCAACTCCAGGGGTGCTCCACCAAAGATGATAGCTATTACGCCACCGATAACCATCACAAATGCAATTATACCCCTTGTCTTTTTCGAGCTGAAATTGGAACCATAGCCCAAGGCATCGCTCAGAAGAGTACCTCCGATACTGGCATTTCCTATTATTGAAGAGAATCCCGCGGCAAAAAGGCCAATCAGAAATACGGCGGAAGCATAATCCCCAAATGCAGGCTTTAGAGCAAGAGACATATCGGTGGCTGTTTTCACTTCAACCCCAAGAGGGAAAAGGATGGCTCCCGCGGAAATCATTACGATGGCACTCAGCAAGCCAAGAATAAAGATACCGGTCAAACTGCTGGATTGATTTGTTTTTTCCCTTCCCGGAATCTTTTTTCTCTCCTGTACCAGGTAGGATGTATAAAACGCTCCCACAATGGAAAAACATGAAGCCATAAAAGCCACGATCAACCCCGCTGATCCGTCTGCGACACGGGGAATAAAAAGACCTTTGACGACTTCCGTCACATTGGGTTTTACCTCTATGAGGGTGATAAGAAATGCTACCAGCATTAATCCCACTAATGAAATCATCACTTTTTCGAGCACCTTGTAAAAACTCCTGAAGAAAAGGAGAAGAATCCCAATAAGATTGAATACGATGATCCAGTAAATATTGTCCGTGTTGGTTAACTCCCCTATGGCAATTCCTACCCCAACCGAATTTCCCGTTTGGAAAGAAGCACAGACCAGAAAGATACCGAAACCCACTATCTTCGCCATTCCTTTTCCCCACTTTTCACCGATCATGGAAAGCAATGAACGGTCAGAGGCCAATCCTATCCGTTCAGCAATAAGTGTGTAGATTGCCATAAAAAAGATCGCAACGATGATGATCCAGAGAAGACCATACTGAAAGTTGGCTCCGATTTTAGAGGTGATGGTAAGTTTGCTTGGCCCGAATACCAATGCTGCAACAATAAGACCCGGCCCGATGGTATGAATCCACCCGGATAGTTTTTTTTCCGACATATGTTATTTTTTTCTTCGTCTTTCGAGTACCCGGGCATATCCCCAA
>JBGZJM010000026.1:0-7105 GCA_041848845.1 Petrimonas sp.
AAAACTGAAACGTTCCCTGGATCAGACCGTGGAAAGTTGTGTGAACCTTGTGGGGGTAAACCTCAACACGGCAAGCAAGCATCTGCTGATGCATGTGTCGGGATTGGGAGAGTCGCTGGCACGGAGCATTGTGGCGTATCGCAGCGAAAACGGCCCGTTCCGTAGCCGCAAAGAGTTGAAAAAGGTGTCTCGGCTGGGTGAAAAAGCGTTTGAGCAGTGTGCCGGATTTCTCCGGATTCCCGATGCTGAAAACCCGTTGGACAATTCGGCGGTACACCCCGAAAGCTATCCCATTGTGGAAAAAATGGCGGATGAATTGCGATGCTCCGTGAAGGATTTAATCGGTAACAAACCGTTAATCGATTCTATCGACATCAATTGCTACAAAACCGAAGCCGTTGGCGCCGAAACGCTGACCGATATCCTCCAGGAGCTGGAAAAGCCCGGCCGCGACCCGCGCACGAAAGTGCAGGTATTGGAATTCGATCCCTCTGTCCGCACCATTGCCGATGTGAAAGAGGGAATGGTGTTAAACGGAATTGTTACCAATGTAACCAATTTCGGCTGTTTCGTGGATTTTGGCATCAAGGAGAACGGCCTGGTGCATATTTCCGAACTGGCCGACCGCTTCGTTTCCAATCCCACCGATGTGGTTTCGCTGCATCAGCACGTGAAAGTGCGGGTGTTGTCGGTGGATTTGGATCGCAAGCGGATACGGTTGAGTATGAAAAACGTTTGAAAATCCTTTTGTAGATATCTGCACCATGTCGAAAATTCAGAAAACAAATGTTGCCCGTTTGCTCGAGCGGGCAAAAACGGAATATCAACTTATTCCTTACGAATGGGACGAGAACGACTTGTCTGCTACTCATGTGGCTGCACAATTGGGAGAGGAACCCTCCCGGGTTTTTAAAACGTTGGTGCTGGAAGGCAACAAGACGAAGTATTTTGTCTGTGTCGTCCCCGGTAATGCCGAGATTGATTTAAAAAAGGCAGCATCGGCATGAAAAAACACTATCCCACTTACATTCACGCTTCGTGTCTCAACTTTGACCGTATTTACGTGAGTGCCGGACAACGGGGATTACAGTTAAAAATAAATCCGACAGATCTGATAAAGACTGTTTCCGCTGAAGTTGCGGAGTTGGTGTGAGAATTTGTATTTCAGAAATGGAATCCTTTTACTTTGGGAATTCCAATTCCAATTGTCTCTCCATCAGATTAAAACTTTTCCGGTGATATTTGGTAATGCCGTATTTTTGTATGGCGTCGCGGTGTTTTTGGGTTGGATATCCCTTGTTGTGCAGCCAGTCATACACAGGAAATTCCCGGTGCAGTTGCCGCATATGTTCATCCCGGCAGGTCTTTGCTAAAATTGATGCGGCGGCAATGGACATATATTTTCCGTCGCCCTTTATTACCAAGGTGTATGGGATATTTTGAAACGGACGGAACCGGTTGCCATCTACCAGGATATGATCCGGTTTTATGGTTAGCCTCGCTAATGCTTTGTGCATGGCTTTCACCGATGCCCAGAGGATATTTAACTCGTCAATCTCGTCCGGGGTGCACATTTCGACGGCGTAGCACAAGGCGTTTTGTTCAATGACGGGACGGAGACGGTTCCGCTCCTTTTCCGATAACTGCTTGGAATCGTTGAGCTCTTCGCACCGGAATCCGGGTTTGAGGATGACGGCTGCTGCGAAGACAGGGCCGGCAAGACATCCGCGTCCGGCTTCGTCGCTGCCGGCTTCGATGCAATCGGGGCGAAGACAACCTTCCAACGGGTTATGCTGTTTCATTTGAGATTAATTTAAGTTTCGCAAGTTTCTTTGGTTGGCACTAACACTCGATTCCCGCTGCTTTTGCGACCCGTCTGCCGCTTGCTTGCTGAAAGAAAAGAACTCGCTTACGCTCAAAAACAGCTTTTCCTTTTTAACGCAAGGCTGCGCGGGATGTGTCCCCGCAAAACAGCTAAATATCCCGTTGTTGGTGCACAAGGCCTGATAACTGATGCTTGCGAAAGTTGAAAGATTAATTTTCAGTTCAGTGTCTGCCGGAGGAAAATCGAGTTGAAACGATTCTATATCGAAATCCTCGCTACCCATTGCCTCTGCAAACTGTTGAACGGAGCACAGCATGCCCTCATCAAGAACCTCATCTCCCCTCAGGTGCAATACATACATGTTGGTGAGCAGTTCGACCAACGCTTCCCGGGCATCGTCCGCGAAAGGGATTCCCGTTTGTTGAAGCCGCGACCGGATACCGCGACGAATAATCGATTCCGTTATTTTGCGGTATTTCTCCTGTAAGCCGGCTGTCCCCGGGACGGAATCGATAAAATGGGTGTCAATGGATAGGGAAGCTGTGTCAAGCGTCATCAACCGGTAAGGGAACGGATACTGCGACAGGCTTCCGGTTTCCACATCGTACAAAATGTTTCCTGCAGAACCCGCGAACTGTGTAATATCGTTGGAGTGGAAGTGTCCGGTAAATACGATTTTCAAGCCGGCGGCGGCAAGGATTCCTGCGGCAGACTCCCGGTTTTCCAGTATATGGTCCGGGAAAAACGTGGCCTGATAAGGCATGTGTTCTACAATGCCGTGGTGCATCATGCCCAGGACAGTAATGTTTTTTGTTTTTGCCCGGTAAAGGATGTCGAGCGCCCAATCCATCGTTGCGGGAAGAATCCGCCCACCCGAAACTGACGTGGTTTTATGTTCTGCATATCGATTGGTATCGAAACAAAGCAACCACGTGTTTTTGTCAATTTCCGCCAGGTAACTTAATGAGGCCGTGTCGCGTTTTAGCGCGTCGTTATAGCCGAAGGGCCCGTAAATTTCAGGAAACTCTTTGGCTGAAATGCTTTGAGCTGGAGCAGGGGTCTCACCGATATATGCCCTCGAGTCGGGGATGTTGATGTCGTGGTTTCCGGGGATGACCAGGATGCGCATTCCACGCTGTTGTAAGGGACGGAGCTTTCCGGTAAAGTCGATATGGCTTTGTTTTTCGCCGTGGTTCGTTATGTCTCCTGTGATGAGCAATATATCTGTTCCCGCAGCTTCTATCTCCGCGAGAGTCTTGTCGAGAACGGCGTGTAAATCGGAGATTTTTCTGCCCGTGGCTGCTTCATACTTTTCCAGAGCTGCTCCCGGTTGAGCTATCTCCGGGCTCAAGTAATGTATGTCGCTGAGGATAGCGATTCTCACCGGTTGCGAGACAGCTTTTCCCGACAGGAAAAGAAACAAGGGCAGCAACAACGAGGTGTATCTCTTCATGACGATATTCTACGGAAAAAGGAAAAGTCTCATCATTGTATACTGTGGGTGAGATACCCGTAATATTAAGATTGCAGCAGACGCTCTATCTCTTCAATGTCGGCGCGAAAGCCTTTGTCTACTTCGGAGAGGTCCCGGATGGTATTGCAGGCATGAAGGACAGTGGCGTGATTACGGTTCCCGACCTGAATGCCGATCTGGGAAAGCGATAGTTCGGTATGTTTCTTGATGAAAAACATGGTTACCTGACGCGCCTGTACAATTTCTCTTTTTCGGGAAGCTGATTGAATCAAATCTCTCTTTATATTGTAGAAATCACTGACCGTTTCCTGGATCTTTTGCACGGTAATCTTTTTCTTCTCGAAACGGATATTTTGCTCCATAACGCGGCGTGCCAGACTGATGTCAATCTCACGGTTGTTGATGATGGAGTGGGCCATTAGCGAAACGATGATGCCTTCCAGGTCACGTACGTTTTCCGTCACGTTTTCGGCAATAAATTCGATTACCGGATCCGAGATGGTCAGTCCGTCGGTTAAGATCTTGTGCTTCAGAATTTTTTTACGGAGTTCTTTGTCCGGGCGCTCCAGTTTGGTGGAAAGCCCCCAACGGAAACGGGTTAATAAACGTTCTTCCATTCCCTGCATTTCGGTGGGCGAACAATCCGAGGTCATGACCAGTTGCTTGTTGTTCTGATGCAAATGATTGAAGATGTGAAAAAACGTGTTTTGGGTTTTTTCCAGTCCGGATAACTCCTGGATATCATCGATAATGAGCACATCAATGCTTTGGTAAAAGTTGATGAAGTCGTTTATGGTGTTGAAGCGACGGGCATCGGTGTACTGTACCTTGAACAGGTGTGCGGTAATGTAAAGAACCTTCTTGTCCGGATACAGTTCAAGCACTTTCGATCCAACAGCGTGGCAAAGGTGCGTTTTTCCAACCCCCGATTTTCCGTACACGAAAAGCGGATTAAAAGCGGTTTTTGCCGGATTTAGACCCGCGGCTTCGGCGGCGGTGCGTGCCAGGCGGTTACTTTCCCCCTCGAAAAAGTTGTTGAACGTGTATTTTGAATTTATTTGGGAATCGAACTCTGCCGGCTCAACCCGGTCGAAAGGACTGGGTACTTTTAAAGAAACCGGATTTTGATTTTTCTTGTCAGAAACAGTGAATTTGGGCTCTCCGCGCATCTCCACCGTAGTATTGCTTTCCGCTTCTACCAGGATGCGGTAGTTGAGAATAGTTCCTTCTCCTATTTTACGGTAAAGGGTCTGCTGGATGAGATCAATGTATTTGTCCTCAAGATATTCGTAAAAAAACTGGCTGGGTACTTGAATGGTGAGAACATTGTCTTCATATTTCAACGGGACAATCGGACTGAACCACGTGTTGAATGCAGCGTCGGGGATGATATCACGAATTACATCAAGACAGTTCTTCCATAAAATTTTGCAGTCGGTGTTCATTCGAATAAATTAACGATTTTCCTCTTTCTCTATTGGTTGTGTTAAATTCATTTGAGGAATACAAATTTTCAAAAAAAAAAACAAGAAAAAAAAATCTTATTTCCTTTGTTTTTCTTGAAATAAAAACACTCGCTTAATTATCAATTGGATAGGCGTATTCGGCTGTTTTTAAGCAAATTGACCGAGAACCCCATATCGTAATCACTTGATATATAGAGCCCTGCGATAAGTGTGTGACGCTTACCCATTTGTACAAAAAAAACAGGAATTTTATGGCTTAAACTCAATTACCCAAAGGGTTTATCAAGAGGCGAAAAACAAAGCCGATATTTAGAATCATTCTATATAAAGTTTAGTCGGCAAATATGTTCCACTTTTAGGAAACTTAGAACAGGCGCACCCTTATGCTCAAATATCGCTCGGGATTTTCCCGTATATCTTCCAGCAGTTTTGTTGCAGTTTGTAGGGTGTTTGTCAAGCTGTCGTGCAATTGGGTGTCGTTGGTTAATTTCCCCAATGAATTGTCGGTGCTGGTCAGTTTCGATGACAGTATCTTCAGGTTTTCCACCGTATTGTCGATAGCGTTGAACGTTTTTTGGAGTTCCAGCGAATTAAGCTCCGCCGTGACCTCTTTTAAATCGTTGGAAACGGCCGTGAGGTTTTGGGTTACGGTGGGCAAGTCTTTCCGGATCGATGCCATGATGGCCTTCACGCTTTTGCTGGATTCATCCAGTTGGGCAACCGTGGATCCGATGCCTGCTATGGATTGTTCCCACATTGGGTTTGACATCAGTTTGTTGAGTGTCAGGACTACAGAGTCAATGTGGGTCAGAATGGAGTCGGCTCTGGGGAGCATTCCTGCGGCACTTTTCATCATATCGGCTTTTTGCTGGCCGTGCAGTGTGTCTCCCGGGGAGAGAAGCTTTGAAACCTCTTTGTTTGCGACCAGGCTTACCGTGGAGGCTCCCAGCAGATCCGATCCAAATTCGAAATAACTTCCCTGGGGAATCCGATAATCGCCTTCGAGGTTGATGTCCACGGCAAACCGGATCGGGTCTGTGCTGTGCATTTTGATGGTGTTGACCAATCCGATCTGGTATCCGTTTACATAAACCGGTGATGAAGGGTAAAGTCCGGTAACATCATCGAACATGACAATGTAGGTGTTTTGCTTTTTCAAGATATTTGTTCCCTTCAGAAAGTTTACTCCAAAATAAAGGAGAACCAGGGCGATAAGAAAGGAAACACCGATGATGAAATTTCTGCTGAATTTACCTTGAGCTTGCATTATTTTTTCTTATTTGACTCTTTTGCCGTCCCTGAATTCAACAATGAACGCGTCTTTGAATTTTCTTTGAACGGTTTTGAGCGTTTTGTTTGCTTCGTTAAGATCGGATGACCGGCCGTACGTATATTTGTACGTTTTGCCGTCTAAATAAAAATCTACCGGACTCAACCCTTTCAGTTGTGAAGAATTATCAGCCAGTTTTCGGGAAGTTGTAAGGAACTGTATCCGGTATTCACTTGCTCCCGCGCCAGCCGTCCCGGCAGGGGGGGAGTTGTTCGCTGTTGTTTTTCGTTGTTCCGGATTGGTAAACACATGACTTTTTTTGTCGTATTCGCGTTTGTATTCCTTAAAAGCCAGGTAAACGGAGTTTGCCAGTGATCTTTGTCCGCTTTCGGTTTTCATATACTTTTCGTCCGAAGCATTTGAAATGTACCCCAGCTCCACAAGGATACTCGGCATGGCCACTTCCCGGAGCACCAGAAAACCGGCCTGCCTGACATCCCGGTTAGTCCTTTTCGAGTTGTTCACCAGCCTGTTTTGTACCAGCGATGCAAAGTAAACGCTTTGCTGAAGGTACTGGTCGGTAATAAACTCGAACATGATGTACGATTCCGGCTCATTGGGGTCGAAGCCCTGGTACTTGGTGGAATAATCATCTTCATAGAGAATTACCGCGTTTTCCGCTTTGGCAACATCCAGGTTGTCTTTGCTTCGGTGAAGCCCCAATACAAATGTCTCCACGCCTTGGGGCGACTTTTTCCTCCTGTCAAGCGCATTGCAGTGCAGTGAAATATACAGGTCGGCTCTTGCTTGGTTGGCTATCTCGGCCCTTTTGTTTAGCTCTACGAACTTGTCGGTATTCCTTGTGTATAAAACGTTTACCTCCGGATGGTTGTTCTTGATGAGTTCGCCTAACTTTTTCCCTACGGCAAGAACGATATCCTTCTCTTTTGAACTTGAACCGATTGCGCCGGGATCGCGGCCACCGTGGCCGGGATCAATAACAACCGTGAATCCGTTTTTTTGAGCAAAAGCACCTCCTGCCGGAATCAGAAATAAAACTCCCAAACCGT
>JBGZJM010000027.1:0-2508 GCA_041848845.1 Petrimonas sp.
AATCCATTGCCGGCCATTTCCACATCCCACATTTTAAATTTACTGAAAAGAAGCAGATTGGTTCCGCTGATATAGAACCGGAGGTTATTCATCCTTATCTTTTCAGTGATTCGAGCGGGTACAGTATAGCCGAACTCCATCTGTTTGAGGCGCAGGAAGCTGCCATCGCGCATAAACCAGGTACTTGTCGCAATATTATTTGAGTTCAATGTCGGACTTAATCTTGGCCATAACGCATACACGTCTTGATTTTCCTCAGACCAATAGCTGTCGGCATACACTTTGAGAATCTGGGCATCATTGATAAAAGGGGCTGTGCCATTATTTGCACTACCAGCATTGATCCAGAACGATTGCCGGGTTGCCCCCTGGAAAAATACCGAAAGATCGAATCCCTTGAATCCCGTTGAAATCCCAAATCCATACACAATTTCAGGAACTGTAGGATACCCCAAGGGTACACGGTCGGCAGCATCTATTTTTCCGTCGCGGTTTACGTCCAGGTATTTGATATCACCTCCGCCATATTCAGAAGTGCCTATATATTGCGGTGGCGAACTGGCGGCTTCTTCATCATCGACGAAAAGCCTTTCGGCAATATATCCGGTTGCCTGATTTAACGACAAGCCAACCCTTGAACGCCAGGGTTCATTGTATTCCGGTTCCTCGTACACATCATACCGGCTGGTGGCATAAGTAAAGTTCGCGCGTGCCGAAGTCCAGAAATCTTTGTTCCAGCTTTTCTGGTATTCCAACGTCATGTCCACACCTTTGCCCGAGGCTTCGCCTACATTTGCCCTCGGGGTTGCCGTCAAGCCCATCGTATTGGGAATACTTGACCTGGTCATCAGGATATTGTCTCTTTTTTCAGTAAAATACTCGGCAATAATACTCAGTTCGTTCCACAAACCCAATTCAAGGGCAAAATTTTGTTTATACGATTTTTCCCAGGATATATATGGATTGGCATATCGGTTGATGGTAATTCCGTTATATCTCGTATTATATTCCTGTCCGAAAACAGCTGCCCTTCCTCCATCATTCATATTCACTTCCGAAAGATAAAAGAACCGGTCGTAGGCACTGCCAATCTGATCGTTTCCGATTAAACCGTAGGAATAGCGGAGTTTCAGGTTGCTCACAACGGGTTTTATATTTTCCCAGAACTTTTCGTTGGATATGAGCCATGCGGCGCCTGCCGAAGGGAAAAAACCGAAACGGTTATTTTTATCAAAACGCTCGCTTCCGTTATATCCAAAGTTGAATTCGGCAAAATAGCGGGAGTCATACGAATAAGTTGCGCGTCCCGACAATCCTAAATTTCTGGAAGGAAGCGATAATTGTAACGAACCTGCGTTGGCGTTCAAAGTCTCCCGCGCCTGAAATACCAGCAAGTTACTGATGTTGTGTTTACCGAAATCACGAACATGGTTTAAGCTTCCCTCAAAATAAAACGAGGAACTCTGTTCTCTTTCCCCGGGCAATTCTCCATATCCCAGATATTCCGTGCCTATATAAGTCTCTAATAATTTGTAATCTCCTGTTAGCCTGTTATATCTGCTAATTTCATAATAAAACGGATTATATGCCCTGTTGACCGCGAATTGGGATAAACGGCTGACATTCAACATTCCCCTGGCAGACAGCCCTTTGGTGATGAAATCCAAATCCTGTTTCAACTCTACCTGCGCCAATATCTGCGAACGCGACTTCTCCTTGTAACCACGAACCATTTCCGCATAGGGATTGACTTTACTGTTGTTCCAGTTGCCGAACAAAATATGCTGCGCATACCGGAAATCCTCGTCTGCAGGGTAATAAGCAGGGAAAAGCACCGGATTGGAATGTATCATTAAATTATACATGTCGGCTCCTCCACGCAAGGGACCTCTGTATTCTTCGAAATTGGCGCTCAAACGTATAATCAATTCAGTAGTATTGGTTACATTGATATTTACATTCGAACGCAAATCGTAATTGTTGATGGCTATGTTGTTGTTGAAGTTATTGCGTTTATCAACTTTCAGGATACCGTTGTCGCGGTTAAACGACCCGGCAACGTAGTACCGCGCGACTCCGCCCCCACCACTGACATTCAGGTTCATGCGTTGGTTCATGGTGTAATCTTTAAACAACATTTCTTTCCAGTCGTTTGCCGGATAAATAAGAGGGTATTTACCGGCTTCGGTCATTTCGATTTTTTCCTGCGAATACAGGATGGTTCCCAAGGGATCTCGGGTAAGGATCGCCTCGTTATGCATTTTCATATAAGTCACCGGGTCAGCTATCTCAACAGTTTGCGTTGGAGCCGACATGGAGTTTTCGAAGCGGAATGAAATTTTAGCAGGCCCAACACTACCCTGTTTGGTGGTTACCAAAACAACACCATTTGCTCCGCGGGCGCCATACAGGGCAGTTGCCGTGGCATCCTTCAGGATGGAAAAGCTTTCGATGTCGTCAGGACGAAGGCGGGCCAAATCGGTTGATGTGAGTTCGATTCCGTCGATT
>JBGZJM010000028.1:0-5417 GCA_041848845.1 Petrimonas sp.
ATGGATGAGGCGAGCAAAAAAGCTCTGATTGCTTACCGGATAAAACGCGCCTATGAAACATTAAAAGAGGCGGATGTAATGAAACGTGAAGGGTTTATAATGCCGCAATCAATCGGATGTATTACGCTTGTTATTATAACGACATCCAGACGCAAACACATAGCGGAGTAAAAACAATGCTCGGCCTGCATTTTGTTTCTACAGGTAAATTGTCTGTAAAAAGTGGAAAAACTTTTTCCACTTTGTTTGAAAAAAGACACAGTGGAGATTATGATGATTTTGTTTACAGCGACAAGGAGATGGTAAATGACCTGTATCCCCGGGCAAAAAGTAAAGCATAAAAGAGTATCTTTGTGCTGCACATCGGCCATCAATTTTTAAAACAAATTACAATATGGAAAAAACAGTATCCGACAAGAACACAAAAGCCCAAATTTTGGACGCTTACGAAAAACTGCTGAAAAAAGTGGAAGAAAAATCCAACGACAACCCGCGTGAGGTACAGCAACGGAAAGAGAATGCGCAAACAGTGAGTACGGCGGCCAAAACTTCCGGCAGCGGCATCCTCGAACAGATCAACAAGATAAAGCATGATTTCACCGTTTCCCTCGAAACGATTGCCGAGGAGTTAATCGCGGAACGCAAGAAACTCGAAACCATACAAAACGCCATCGAAATTGAGGAAAAACGGCTGAAAGAGTTGTACGGCCTCTCCTCCAACGCCGATGCTTTCTCGGCCCTCTTATTGGCCCAAAAAGAACAGAAAGAACTGTTTGAACAGGAAATGGCGGCGAAGAAAGAACAACTCTCGCTGCAAATTGCAGAAACGCGTGCCCAGTGGGACAAAGAAAAAGCGGCACACGAGGAAAACCTGAAAGCCGAAAAAGAAACCACGGCCAGGCTTCGCAAGCGCGAGGAAGAAGAGTACGCATACGCTACCCAGCAAAAGCGCAAACAGGAACAAGACGAATACAACAATAAGAAAGCACGTCAGGAAGCCGAATTAAAAGAGCAACGTTCTGCCTTTGAAAAAGAGTTTGCCGAACGCGAGAAAAATATATTGGAAAGCGAAAACGAGTTGAAAGCACTTCGCGCCGCGTCCGACGAATATCCCGCAAAACTGGCCGAAGCCGTCCGGGACGCCCAATCCGAAACCGAAAACCGCCTGCTGACCGTTCATAAATACGAAAAAGAACTGCAAGCGAAAGAGACACAAGGCATCCTCAACCTCAAAGACCTTCAGATAAAAAGCCTCGAGGCTAAAATCAAGGAGATGGAAAGCCAAGTGAGAGAAGCTGCCGCCAAAGTCGACACATCCGAAAAAACGGTAAAGGACATCGCCTTGAAAGCGATTGAAAACGCCGGCAAAACCCAAGTCATCGAACGGGAACGAGGGAAAGAATAAAATGCTCTTACTTCCAACTTGCATCATCAAACATTAACATCAAATGCAAACATCACCTTTTCCTTTCTCCATCACCGGCGAACCCATCGGCGGTGACCGGCCGGAGCGCTTTTCAGATGAAGCCCCTTACATTCACCAACATGTAAAAGAACGCAACAAACCCAATCTGAAAAAGGTTGAACATTTTTTCAAGAAATGGAATCAATGGCCCGAAGTGTGGAACTGGTATTACCTGGCGCTCCTGAAGAATAACCGCAAAACGGAAGCCGATAAACTTCTTCAAATGACTATCGATCGCTTTCCCGATTATCTTTTTGCCCGTGTAAATCAGGCAAAGAAGTTTATTAAGGATAAACAAACGGAGAAAGCACTGGAGTGGGTCGGTGAAACGCCCGACCTGCAACGCCTATTTCCTGAGCGCACCGTATTCCATACAGGGGAAGTAATAAATTACTATTCCGTATTTATAGAACTGGAATTGGAGCGCGACAATATCGATAAAGCCGAAGAATACCTCCAATTATTTCAGGACATGGAAGATATGGAAGACTTTGTGGAACAGTACCAAAGAAAGATCATGGACCATCGGATACTTAAAATGCGTGAACGCTTGGCCAAATACAGAGCAGCGACACCCGAATACATCAAACCCGAACCACCTGCCGGATATTCACACCAACCGTTCATTCATCCCGAGATAGAGAAATTCTTAGGGATGAACGAATTCCTCGATGATACGGTGATAAACAATATTTTGTCATTGCCACGCGAAACTGCCATAAAAGACTTGGAGCAAATTTTATTCCGCACGCTTTTCGAATATACCGAAGAGGATTACGACAACGGCAATTACTATATTCTGCCCCATGCCGTGTGGTTCCTGTATGCTTTCGAGGCGGTAGAAAGCGCGCCTTTGATACAATATTTATTGTTGATGGGCGATGAAACGCGCGAATACTGGTATGGCGACGTATATAACGAAAACACATGGTTTATATTTTTCCTTTTTATAGAGCAAAACACACATCCTCACCACCTGTTCGAAATTTTGTACAAGCCCAATCTTAATGCGTACTCAAAAACAGCGCTGACCGACGCTATGGAACAGATGGCGTACCATCACCCCGAAAGGAGGCAAGAAGTGATTGGATGGTTTGATGATTTACTGCAATTTTATATCGATAACCGTGAAGACAAAAACATCCTTGATGCCACCATGGTTGGAGCTATAGAATATATTGCCCTTAATCTACGGGCAACCGAACTGCTTCCAAAACTGAAAATACTCCACGAAATGGAGTGTATTGATGAAATGATGTGTGGCGATTATGAAATGGTGGAAGAGGAAATGAACAGCGAAAACGACAGAAACAATAAACAAGACCCGCCCTCTATCTACACCCTTGCAAAAAACGAAAGGCAGTTTTTTGACAATATAAACAAGACCGAAGAAGAGGAGGTGAGAAGAGAAAGAGCAAAGGCTTTGATGCCACCAACGCTTTCAGAACCCAAGGCCGGCCGCAACGACCCCTGCCCCTGCGGAAGCGGCAAAAAATTTAAGAAATGCTGCCGTACGCTACCCAAATAACAACTTAATGTGTGGATTAATCCCCAAAAATATGTTTTACTTTGCTCCATTGAAAATAATCTGCTAATTTTGTCCTTAATTTGTATGTAACGCATAATCCGTTACAAGAAGCATGTAACAAAAAATTCTTGAAAACCTCCTAAACAGAGAGTAGTTCCTATGCAAAGAAGATATACATTCACCGGCCTGTTAACCATTGCCTTCTATTTTCTCTCCCTGACCTTGTCCGCTCAGATGAGCGACCAGCAGGTGATGCAGGAAGTGTTGAAATACAACAACCAGGGGATGTCGCAGCAACAGATATTCCTGGAACTGAACAAGAGAGGCGTTACGGCCGCCCAGTTGCAGCGTATCCGCGAGCGGTACAACCAGGAAAACAGCCCGACGAGCCCGGCAGAATCGAATTACGATGCCCGGCAAAACCTGAACAGGCCCTTGCCCGATATACAACCTGCGGAAAGAATAAGGCCCAACGACACTGTCCCTCCGGGAGAGCGTGTTTTCGGGCAGGATTTTTTCTCCCGGGAAAACCTGACTTTCGCTCCCAACGTGAACATGCCTACCCCGGCTAATTATGTACTGGGGCCGGGCGACGAGGTCATTATCGACGTGTGGGGAGACTCGGAGCTGAACGTACGTTACACCATTACCCCCGACGGCTACATCACCGTGCCGGGGCTGGGGCGCATCCAGCTCAGCGGAATGAAGGTCGATCAGGCAACCGGCCGTATCCGCAATGAGTTCTCGGGTATCTATTCCGACCTCAATTCGAGCCAACCCCGAACTTTTCTCGCCCTCTCCGTGGGGAATACCCGCACCATAAAAGTCAACGTGATGGGTGAGGTCAGCGTCCCCGGAACGTATACGCTGACCTCCTTCTCGTCGGCTTTCCACGCGCTGTACGCCGCCGGCGGCATAACTCCCATCGGCAGTTTGCGCAACATCCGCGTATTCAGGGGAGGCCGGGTGGCAGCCACAGTCGATTTGTACGAATACCTCCTCAAAGGCAACAACATGAACGATATTTCCCTGCAGGAAGGGGATATCGTGATGGTCGACCCGTACGTGGGGCTCGCCCAGATCGCCGGGGAAGTGAAACGCCCCATGAAATACGAGATGCGCCCCGATGAAACGCTTCAGGATATTCTTGGCTTTGCCGGCGGTTTCACGGGCGAAGCCTATAGAAACAACATCCAGGTAGACCGCAAGGGCGATTACGAAAAAGAAACCTTCACGGTAAATCAAACCGGTTTTGGTTCCTTTACGGTACACGACGGCGACTCCATAACCGTATCCGCCATACTCAACCGGTTTTCCAACATGGTGGAGATTACCGGGGCAGTATATCGTCCGGGACAGTATGCTATCGGAGATCAGATAAAGACGGTACGGGAATTGGTAGCTATTGCTGGAGGCCCTACCGGCGATGCGTTTCTTTACCGTGTACTCTTAGACCGGGAAAACAGTGACTTTACCCGCTCCATGCAGTCTATTGACTTAGACGCTTTAATGGATAATCGCATTGCCGATATTGTTTTAAAGAAAAACGACCAGTTGTTTATACCCTCTACTCTCAACTTGGACGAAAACAAGACCATTTATGTGGATGGCGAAGTCCAGGAGCCGGGAACTTTCCCCTATGCCGACAACATGTCGGTAGAAGACGCAATCCTCCGTGCTGGAGGACTCACAGAGTCTGCGTCCACTGCCCGGGTTGATGTCTATCGAAGGATAAAAGATCCTCTTAGTATAATCCCGTCCAATGTTACGGGTCAATCCTTCTCTTTTTCTTTAAAAGACGGGTTGTTGATTTCCGGAGATAATAATTTTACGCTCCAACCCTTCGACCAGGTTGTGGTACGCCGTTCCCCCGGATATGAGGCACAACAAAACATAACGGTTAACGGCGAGGTGCTATTCGGGGGACAATATGCGAAGTTGTACAGAGACGAAAGGTTATCGTCTTTTATTAAAAGAGCCGGTGGCGTAACCGGGCAAGCTTACGTAAAAGGTGCACGATTAGCACGCTTATTGACGGAAACCGAACGTAAAAGAACAGAAGATGCCCTGATGACAAGAGCCCGTGTGCAGAAAGATTCAACATTCCTTTTGGACAGTTTGGATTTTGATATACAGTATGTTGGTATTGATTTAGAAAAGGCATTGAAAAATCCCGGCGGCCCCGATGATATTATTCTCCGTGAGGGTGATGTGCTCACAGTGCCTTACTATAACGGAACGGTCAAAATATCGGGAGGCGTAATGTACCCCAACATTGTTACATACAACAAACGGATGAGTTTGGACAGCTACATTCGCCAGGCAGGAGGATATTCACGCCTGGCCATGAAAAACAGGCCGTTCGTCATCTATATGAACGGAAAAGTTGCTTCCGGACGTTGGGCTAAGATAGAACCCGGGTGC
>JBGZJM010000029.1:0-7436 GCA_041848845.1 Petrimonas sp.
AGATGACTGGAACCCTTGTGAATACGGCGGCCGTACTGGGTGGCGGAGTGATCGGGCTGCTGTTGAAGAAACGGATGCCGGAGCGTGTGACCACCATTTATTTTCAGGCGATAGGCCTCTTCACGCTGGCTATTGGCGTGGATATGGCTGTTGAGATGGAGAAGATCCTCATCGTGGTGAGCAGCCTTGCCATCGGTTCCCTTTTGGGGGAGTGGTGGAACCTGGAAGGGGGCGCCGATCGTACCGGCGAAAAGCTGAAGAAACGCTTTCGTATCGGAAGCGAAAGGTTTTCGGAGGGGTTGGTCACTGCCTTTTTACTGTTTTGCGTGGGCTCCATGACCATCCTCGGCACTATCCAGGAAGGTACCGGCGGTTCGCCCGACCTGCTCTACACAAAATCGTTGATGGATTTTTTCTCGGCCATCCTGTTGGCTTCGGCCTTTGGCCTGGGAGTCCTGTTTTCGGCTTTGCCCCTGTTTATCTTTCAGGCTGCCCTCACCCTGCTCGCCGGATATGCCGGGAGCCTCTTCACCGATGAGATTATCCTCGGACTGACCAGCGTGGGGGGCATACTGTTGATCGGACTGGGTATCAACATTCTTGGGATAAAAAAACTCCGCATCATGAATATGTTGCCCTCGCTGGTTGTCGTCGTGCTGCTGATCTGGATTTTCGGATAACTATGCTACCGGTTGATGGTGTACCGCAAGGTAGCTCCGAAACGGGCGGGATACCCCCGCTGCACAAACCGGTTCACTTTTCCGGTGGTCACGTCCGATGCTTCGAAAAGAAACGAATGGTAATCGGTATTGAACAGGTTTTTTGTCCAGAGTTCAAGCGAGAACGCACCCTTCTCCGCAGAAATGCTGCCGTTAACCAATCCGTAAAAGGGTTGATAAAGTTCTTCTCCGCCACCGCCGTCTTGAGGGGTGGCTTTATTCGACTCTGTCCAGTAAATTTTCCCTGCTCCAGCATACTGAATGTTTCCTGCCAGGCGGTCGATCAGCGGACTGTTGACAAAATCATACACATAGCTGGCCCCCAGGCTTAGTGTGTGCCGCGGGGCAAAGGGGACATAATTTCCGGAATAATCCACATCCTCCGAAGCATCATATTTCACGAATCGCGCATCTGCAAATCCATAATCAGCGTATAACGAGAAATTGTTCACCGGGGTATATTTCACACTCAGTTCGAAACCGCTGCTTTTCGATTTCCCGGCATTTTTCACTGTTCGTCCGGTGGTACCCTGTTTCCTTAATTCGATTATTTGTATATCGTTTACCTGGGAATGGAAGAGGGCATATGTTAATGAAAACTTCCTATCAAACATCTCATACCGGCCTCCAAGTTCATATGTCCAACTGGTTTCCGGATCATAGGACAATTGCTCCTCCAAAGAGGGCTTTACGATCTCCCCACCGGGCACGGCAGGTGGGCCGCCCATTCCCGGAGGCATACTGCTTTTCAAGGACTCCTCAAGAGCGTTTTGCAGGACTTCAGAAAAGACTTGCTCATTATAACCTCCTGTCTTGTAACCTTTTGATGCGGAAAGATAGATTATCGAAGTGGGTGAAAATTCATATTTCAGGGCAAATTTGGGAAGTACTTTCCAAAAACTCTTGCTGAAAGATCCTTCAAGCAGGGTGTCTCCATCTATGGGAATAACCATATCCCTACCCGGCACCATAACGGTTATATCTCCACCCCGGCTTTCCGTGGAAAAATCAATGCCGGTGTGCTCATAATCCAGCCTTAACCCTGCAGTGGCAGACAACCCCGCCAATCCGAAAAGATCGGTCAAGGTAGATTGGTGAAACAAAGCGGCACCCCTCGATGGTTTTGTATATAATCCGGGCAAATCGATCCGGTTGTTATCGTATGTGATAAAACTTGGCAGATGACTTTGCAGGAAAGCGATCATCTCTTCTTTAAGCGCCACAGGTGTGTCGATCACCCGGCGATCATAGAATCCGAAGGCACCCACTACCCAACGGTATTTCCGTCGGGTACCGGACTTCACGGTGATCTCCTGGCTCAGGGAGTGCTGTTTCTGCATCTGACGAATGGAAAAGACCGACTTGGGAGAATAGTCCTGATCCATTTTCATATCGTCTTTCAGGTACTGAAATCCTGTAGTAGAGTGAATGCTGTACCCGTTACCGGTATAATCCAGCGACAGGCCGTTTGTAAGAAGATGCCGGTCGTACGACGAGGGTTCGTTAAAATTCGACTCGGTGGAATCTTTATGCATATAAGGGAAAGCACCTCCGGAAACATAGTCGTAATTTCCGAAGAGCAACGCTTTAAAGGATGGAGTAATCTCCCAATCCAGCTTCACCCTTCCTCCGGCATTTTCAGAAGCATCCACTTTTTTTCCCGTATAGCTGTTCATGAAATACCCGTCATCGCGCTTGTAATAGGCACCCACGGAGATCCCGAAGTTATCCGTCAGCTTGCTGTAGTTGGATGCTTTTGCCAAAAACTGGCCGTAACTTCCACCTCCTATGGTCAGGTTAGTACCCTGAAAAGTGAGCGGCGACAGCGTGTAGAGATTCACTATTCCCCCGATGGCATTTCGCCCGTAGAGTGTTCCCTGGGCACCCCGGAGAACCTCAATGCGTTGAATATCCTGGAACTCAAAATCGAACGCCGAAGGATTAAAGCTGGGCACATTATCCACGTACATGCTTACCGTCTGCGCTCCCAATCTTGCTCCGATACCACGAATGTAGATGGGAGTAGAGACTTTGGAGCCGTAAGAAGGGATAAAGAAGTTGGGGATAAATGAGCTTAAGCCCGGCAACGATCCGATCTGAGTGTCACGTAACTGCTTGGGAGATAGCACAGATACGGCAGCAGGCATATTCTTCAATTCGTTGGTTTCCTTTACGGACGAGGTTACGACCACCTCGTTCAGGTAATACACTTTAAGCGTATCCTGTGGGTTATCGTCTTTTTCAGGTTCAATATCCTTGGAGTATGAAATAAAAATCTGGCTGACTGCCAATACAATTATTGCTAATCTTTTCATCGGACAAAAAATATACTGTTAAATTATCACGCAAAGTAACACGATAATCGAAAACGAAACAATCCCCACAAATAGTGATTTTTTTCACCAATCCGGAGAAAATCAGCCAAAATGTCTGTTTTTTTGAAAATTTTTCGATTTTGATGCAAC
The DNA here is from genome assembly GCA_041848845.1 of Petrimonas sp. Lineage (GTDB taxonomy): Bacteria > Bacteroidota > Bacteroidia > Bacteroidales > Dysgonomonadaceae > Petrimonas. Next base: position 3,185 of record JBGZJM010000029.1, read on the forward strand.
GTTTTGCCGCTTTTTTCATCTATATATAAAATGAACTCTATTTATCAAAACTAAAAATTGATATTATGAAACGTATTGCTCTGAAAACCTATGCAAAGGTACTGACTGCATTTTTCACCTTGCTGGGAACGATAACCGGATGCAATTATTTTGAACCCCGGTGCGAATACGGAACACCTTCCGCAGACTTCGTGGTTAAAGGAAAAGTGACGGACAAATCGTCCCAAAAACCGATAACGGATATCCGGATAATCCATAAGACAGGCTACGCACCGGCAAACGACACGGTAAAGACAGATGCCAATGGCAAATTTGAGTTGAAATTCAAGGAATTTCCGGGAACAAATCACTGGATTTACGCCGAAGATTTAGACGGAACAGAGAACGGAGGGTTGTACGCGCCCGATTCACTTATCGTTAATTCGGCACAAATGAAAAGAATCAAGAAAGGGGATGGGAACTGGTATGAAGGTGTTTTTGAAAAAACCGACGCGAACTTCGCTTTAAAAAATCGGGCGGAAAAAGAATGAGACTCCGGAAGAACATGATCCTTTCGCTCTATCACGAGCATAAAAAGGCACAAGCCAAACTGCACAACCTCACCTATCTGTTTTGGGAATGCACGTTGCGCTGCAATTTCAATTGCTTACATTGCGGAAGCGACTGCGCCAAAGAGAACATCGTTCCCGACATGCCCCGGGAAGATTTCCTGAAAATCCTTTCCGACATTCGTCCGCACGTAAACCCGCACAAAACGATGGTCGTCATTACCGGCGGCGAACCCCTCGTACGAAAGGATCTCGAGGAAACGGGCAGGGAGATTTACAACATGGGATATCCGTGGGGGTTCGTCACCAACGGCTGGGGACTGTCGCAAGAGCGGCTCGATGCCCTTCTCCAGGCGGGACTACGTTCCGTGACCGTAAGTCTGGACGGCTACACCGAGGAGTCGCACGAGTGGTTTCGCGGTAAAAAAGGATCGTGGCTCAGGGCACTGAACGCCATTTCACGGGTAGCCGCAACGCCGGGATTGAAATACGACGTGGTGACGTGCGTCAATAAAAAGAACATCAACGATCTCCACAAGTTAAAGTCAATGCTTGTTTCGCTGGAAGTCAAACACTGGCGGCTGTTTACCGTCTTTCCGAAAGGAAGAGCCAAAGACAACCCGTTGTTGAAATTATCCACCGGAGAGTTTGTGCAGTTGATGGAGTTCATCCGCGACACCCGGAAAGAAGGAAAAATCAGCGCCAGCTACGGGTGCGAGGGCTACCTGGCCGATTACGAGATGGAAGTGCGCGACGCGCCCTTCTTCTGCCGGGCAGGCATTCACGTTGCGTCGGTGCTGGCAAACGGGGACATCAGCGCCTGTCCCAGCCTCCGGGGCGATTATGTCCAGGGCAACATCTACAAAGACGATTTCTGGACGGTGTGGAACACCCGCTACCAGGTGATGCGCGACCGCCGATGGACCAAAACCGGAAAATGTGCCACGTGTAAATCTTATAAATTCTGTCAGGGGAACGGGTTACACCTCCGGGATGAAAAAACGGGAGAACTGCTGCACTGTCACCTTGAGATGATGGGAAAATTACAACCCGCCATAAAACAAAGGAGCATCTTCTCCAAAGCCGTGAGTTTCTTTACGTGACGGGGGTGAACCCAAATGCTTTTTCTTTGTTATAGAGGTTGGAATCACGAAAGTAGTAGCGATTTCGGCTCTTGATTCTTTTATCTAAAAAGTCTATAAAAAAACAATGAAAAAAGCATTATTGATCGTGGATGTGCAGAACGATTTTTGTCCGGGTGGCGCGCTGGGCGTCAAAGACGGAGATAAAACGGTTCCCGTTATCAATAACCTGATGGATAAATTCGATGTTGTGATTTCATCGCAAGACTGGCATCCCGAAGATTCCGTTCATTTCGGACACTGGCCTCAACATTGTGTTGCCAACACGCCGGGAGCCGATTTCCATCCGGATTTGAACACCGAAAAAATCGACCTGAAATTGCTTAAGGGGACTGAAAACAAAGACGACGGTTATTCCGCTTTCGAAGCCGCCAACGTCAGCCTGTCCGGTTATCTTCATGCAAACAATATTTCAAATCTTTACGTGTGCGGCTTAACTACGGACTATTGCGTGAAAGCCACAGCCTTGGACGCAGTTGCCGAAGGGTTTCATGTGTTTGTGATTACCGATGCCGTAAAACCGGTAAACGTATCGCCCGGCGACGATAAAAAAGCGTTGGCCGAAATGCACCGGGCAGGGTGCACTTTGGTAGAATCGGGAGAGATTTAAGCCCTGTTTTTTCCGGCAATTAAACAGATTGTTATACCTTTGTACACGATGGAAAAAGAAATTTCACTACGCACCGTAACGGTAATGCGTTACATTGTGCCGTTGCGCGAAGGGGGTTCACTGCCGGCATTGGCGGAGGCAGACGACGATTTCAAGTATGTGCTGAAATTTCGCGGCGCGGGACATGGAACGAGGATGTTGATTTCGGAACTGTTGGGCGGACTGATTGCCAAAGCGTTGGAACTGAATGTCCCCGAATTGGTATTTGCCCGTCTCGACGAGGATTTCGGTCGAACGGAGGGTGATGAAGAAATTCAGGATCTGCTGAAAGGAAGCGAGGGACTTAACCTTGGACTGCACTATCTTTCCGGTGCGACAGCTTACGATCCGTCCGTAAAAATTGATCCGCTGCTGGCATCGAAAATCGTGTGGTTCGATGCTTTTATTACCAACATCGACCGCACGTTCAACAACACCAACCTGTTGTTGTGGCACCGAGAATTGTGGATCATCGACAACGGCGCATCGTTCTACTTTCATCATTCCTGGAAGGATTTCGAAAAACACGCGCTAAACCCGTTTCCGCACATCAAAGATCACGTGTTGCTATCTCAGGCAACCGAACTTAACGAGGCCGACAAGCGGGCAAAGGAAAATTTAACCGATACTTTTTTCAGCAGAATCGTCCAGCTCATTCCCGATGAATGGCTCACGTGGCGAGATACACAAGAAACACCCGATGAAATTCGCAACGTCTATTTCAACTTTCTTAAAACGAGGTTGACAAACTCCCGTAACTTTTTAAACGAAGCCGGAAATGCACAAGGTTAAATTGTACGAATACGCTGTCATCCGCCTGGTTCCAAGAGTTGAACGGGAAGAGTTTTTTAATGTAGGATTGATCCTTTTTTCGAAGAAAGAGAGATACATCCGGCTGGAATATCATCTTTGTCCCCAGAAATTCCAATTGATGCATGCCGGATTAGAATACAACGATATAATCGATCAACTCGAGACTTTTAAGCAAATTGCCTCCGGAAACAAAAAAAGCGGTCCAATTGCTCTGTTGGAAGTCCCCGAACGTTTTCGCTGGTTAACGGCCGTTCGCAGTTCTGTTCTGCAAACATCGCGCCCTCATCCCGGCAAAACCGATGACCTGGATAAAACATTTGAGCGTCTGTTTGAAGAATTGGTTAAATGAGAAATAATTGATTTTGAAGTTACTTTTAAATACTTTACCTCTCAAATGACAAGTTTGCCGTTAATTTCACCCCGATCCCCGGCAAATCGTTGGCGACAATCTTGCCGTCCTTCAGCTGCGCTCCGTCGAAGCAATCGTTGGCGATAAGCAGCGCTCCGTCCAAATCGGCGAAATCCATGCCCGGATAGAGTTGCGACGCTGCCGAAATGGCACACGATGTTTCCGTCATGCAGCCCATCATGACCTTCATTCCTGATGAACGGGCGAAATTGCGCATTTTCCAGGCTTCGCGCATTCCGGTACATTTCATCAACTTGATGTTGATGCCCGAAAACACGCCTTTCAACCGTTCCACATCGGTTAACCGCTGTACCGACTCGTCGGCAAAAATCGGCAGCGGGCTTTGTTCGGTAAGCCACGCGATATTATCCAAATCGTATTTCGACATGGGCTGCTCCACCATCACAATCCCCTTTTCCTTGAGCCAATAAATCATATCCAACGCTTCGCGGCGGTCTTTCCAGCCCTGGTTGGCATCCACGGCTAACGGCAAATCGGTTACGGAGCGAATGGCTTCAATCATGCGTCTATCGTCGGGGCCTCCTGCTTTCACTTTCAGGATATTGAAGCGCCCGAGCGCTTCGCGCGTTTTTTCACGCACCACGTCGTCCGTGTCGATGCCGATGGTAAAAGTAGTGTCGGGGACATCGGTTTTATTCAGACCGTACATTTTGTACCACGGCGCGCCGAT
>JBGZJM010000030.1:0-2986 GCA_041848845.1 Petrimonas sp.
CCTGGCTTTGAACCAGCATTTCGGCAATTCCCGCCGTACCGCCCAGATTGCCGTCGATCTGAAACGGCGGATGCGCGCAGAATAGGTTAGCGTACGTTCCAGACCCGCGGTGCATGTTTACTTCACTTCCGGAAGTGGGCTCCAGCAGGCTTTTGAGCAGCTTGTAAGCCCGGTTCCCGTCGTGCAGGCGTGCCCAGAAATTGATTTTCCACGCGCGTGACCATCCGGTACCCGCATCGCCGCGGCGTTCCAGCGTCGCACGGGCCGCCGCCGCCAGTTCGGGGGTGGTGTTGGGCGATATCCGGTTCGAGGGATACAATCCGTAGAGGTGTGAAACATGGCGGTGCCCGGGATCCACCTCCTTATAATCTTCGAGCCACTCTTGCAAATAACCTTCGGGGCTGATCTGCATGGGAGGGAGCTTCGGCAGCGTTTCGCGGATGTTGGCGGTTGTCTCGTCTTCGATACCGAGAATTGCTGCTGCCGACAACACGTTGGTAAACAGTTCGGTCACGATCTGGACATCCATGGTCGGGCCCATGCATACAAAAATGCGATCGTCGCTCCCGGGCATGTAAAATGCATTCTCTGGCGATGATGACGGGGCGGTGACGAGCCATCCGTTCCTGGGTTCGGGAATCATGCTGCCGAGGAAGAACCGCGCTGCCCCGGCGAGGGTCGGGTAGACGGAGCGCAGGTATTCCTTATCCTGCGTAAAGGCATAATGCTCCCAAAGGTGTTCACAGAGCCACGCTCCTCCCGTGTTGGTCGCTCCCCACGAAGCGTGTTCGCCCGGAGCCGTGAACTTCCACGGGTTGCTCATCATGTGAGCCAGCCAGCCGCCGGCCCCGTAAAACGTCTGGGCGGTAGCTTCTCCCGAAGGTACAATCGATTGGGTGAAATCGATCAGGGGTTTATGCAGTTCAGAAAGGTTGCATACCTCCACCGGCCAGTAGTTCATCTGCACATTGATATTCAGGTGGTAATCGCCGTTCCAGGGCGTTTGCACGGTGTTTGCCCACAAGCCTTGCAGGTTGAGGGGAATGCTTTTTTCGCTGGTTCCGCAAATCATCAGATAGCGCCCGAACTGAAAATAGAGCGCGGCGAATGCCGGATCGTCGTCCGTCCGGAACCTTGCCAGACGCTCGTTGGTGGGCGTGGCGTTGTCTTGTTCGCCCAGCAGGAGCTCCACACGGTCGAACTTTTCTTTGTACGCGGCTATATGCGCCTGTTTCATTTTTCCGAACGAACGTTTTTTTGCTTGTTCGAGCAAACGCTCCACCGTCGACGTGTAGCCTTTGTCGAGCATGTCGGTGGAGGTGGAAACGAGGATGACGGCCTCATCGGCATCGGCGATGGCCAGGGTGTTGGCGCCCGCGGTCAGCTCCCCGCCTTTGTTCACGATTTGTACCTTGGTCAGGTAGCGGACGCCCTTGCCGGTATCGTGTCCGTCGTTGAGCTGCCCTTCCATGACAAGGGTGTTCCCTTTCACCGACACGGTTGCCCGTTCGGGACGGTCCAGGCCCACTTCAAACGAGACCGAGCCTTTTTTATCGGCGCCCACGCGGACAGCCAGCACATCGTTGGCGTGAGAGGCGATATACTCGCGCGTATAGGTGGTTTCACCTTTGGTAAACAGGGTGGATGCCACTGCGTCGTTGAGCGAAAGTGTCCTCACGTAATTGCCCGCGTCTTCCGTTTGCGGGTAGGAGTAGCTTATGTGCAGGTTTCCCAGCATCTGGAAACAGCCGTAGGGTGCGTCTTTTCCGTTGCCGAAGGCTGAACCGGCCCCGCCGCACCGGAAATGATCGTACATCATGCGTTGCGCCTCCCCGTTCTTTCCCGCAAGCAGCAACTCCCGGATTTCCGGCAGGTAAGTGAGCGCTTCGGGGTTCAGCGCTTCGGGGTCTTCGCTGCCCGACCACATGGTAATGTCGTTGAGCACGATAAGCTCTTTGTCTATACCGCCGTCCGGCATCATGCCGATGCGTCCGTTACCGAGAGGCAGGGTCTCTTCCCACGCCGCGGCGGGCGTGTTGAACCGCAGGGCTAGTTCCCGGGCCGTTTCAGCAGGTGGCGTGCAGGAAAGCAGTGCTGCAGCTGCAAGGAGGGTGAATAAAATTTTCATCGGATGGTTCATTTAATTTATGGATTATTTTACGGTGCCCGCATCTTCTGCCGAGTGTTCTGTCCGTTGAGAAAATGCTGTCGGGATAGAAATCGTACCGCCCTTTCGGAATTGTAACGGTAACGTGCGCGGTATCTTTCCGAGATTGCAACTGCCCGATCAGTTTAACTGCCGCAACCGACGCGTCTATTTTCGCTTCGGGTTTCATACCGAATGTATACTCCGAGTGTTTTGTAATACATCCTGTGCAGATTATCAAGGAGGTAAAGAGTAAACAGATGTTTTTTAGCATAATTATCCTGTTTTATTAATTCCGTTCCTTAAATCAGCGTCGCATTCTCGAATAAGAATGTTTATTCGTTTTTCAATATTCTTTTTGGCGTAATGCCGAAGTTTTCAGCCCGTATTTTCAACAATTGCGGCTCCCGGATTGGAACTGTAAACCACATATCGCTTGTCCGGCAAAAGTACGTTATGTCTTCCTCTTTCATTTTGTGTGTTTTTGAATGTTCCAGCGTATTTTTATGAATACCATAATGGGGATAAGGTAAGGTTGTTAAAAATAAAGAGGGTGTGTTAAAGCACCCTCTTCAAGAAAGCCTATTTACTTATAGTCAGGGTTTTGTAAGAGTTTTCCCTGATTCTTATCAATTTCTGATTGGGGTATGGGCCACAGATAGTTTTTATCTTCGAATTTATAAACAACAGGTGCGTCCTGTACTGCATTTAAAACAGTTTTGGCTGTTTTCCATCTTTTTAAATCAAAATAGCGTTGCCCTTCAAAAGCCAGCTCAATTCTACGTTCATGACGTATTCTCTTACGCATGTCGTCTTTTGACAAACCGGCAGGTAACGGCG
>JBGZJM010000031.1:0-5557 GCA_041848845.1 Petrimonas sp.
AAAAATGCGTCTTAACTGTATGTAGAACAGTAATTAACACTTTAGCATCGGGCACAATAAGCGATTGACGAAGCTTTTTCTTCATTTCGTCGTTGAATTCCTGCGCGTTGAGTTTTGTTGTTGCTGTTGCGGCAACAACGCACAAGGAAAGAAGGAGCGTTATTTTTGTCGCTTGCCCGATGCTAAAGTGTTAATTACGGTTCTACATACAGTTAAGACGCATTTTTGCGGAAAACGCTGCACAAAAGATTGTTAAATGTTTCCGGTGAAAGGTTAATCTTCGCCAAATTTCCAGGTCGCAATTATTCTTCCATCGAAAAGCTGCGGGAACCGATGAGACTACCGTCAGCGAAGATATCGGCCTTGTATGTTCCCGGCATGAGGAACTCTTCGATATCCCAGTACATGGTGACGGGAATCTCTTCGCCGCCATATTCCACCATCCGTTTCATGGAATACTGGAGGTTGCCGTTTTCGTAAGGAAAGGTGCTGCCGGGGTTTTTTGTCAGCACTCCGCCGTCGGGCGACATGATGCGGACGAAGATGGTCCTTTCGCCGGGCTCGGCGGTGATATTTTTGGCGATGAGAAACGAGACAACAAACTGCGAACTGCGACTCAGCCGTTTTTGTTCCTTGCCGCGATCATTCACGGCCTTCACGGTTATTCCTGTAGCGTCAAGTTTGGATGCCAATGTGACTTTTTCGCTCAATTGTTCTTTTTCTTGCGATACCTGGTTGAGTGTGCGGCTGGTCTGTTGGTATTGTTTTGTGATTTGTTCGTTTTTGGCCTGCAGTTCGGTATTTAACCTGTGTAGCGAATCGATTTGCTGGACATAGGACTTGAGCACTTTGCGCAAGGTGGCCAGTTCGTCTTTCAGGCGTTTTATCTCGGCTTTGTTGGCGGCATCGGTCATGCGCAGTTGTTCCTGTAACCGTTGTACCTTAGCCTGTTCGTTTTCCAGCTTGTAAAGCAGGGAATCGTTTTGAACACTGAACTTGAACCCTTCGTATTGCATGGAAATAGCCTCGTACTCGTCTTCAAGCTCCTGCTTGTCAACTGCGAATTGTTGTTCCATTGTATTTATCTGCTTGTTTTTACTGACAATATAGACAACTGCAACGGCTAATACCAGTGACAAGACCCCGATGATGGCCATTAATTGCGGAGTACGTTCTTTAAAATCTATTTTCATGCGGATAATATTTATTTTTCATATCAAGGTCGTATGGAACTCGCATATTATCATGTTCTTGGGTGTAACTGATTTACATGCTCGTTTCATACTGCTTTCATAAAAAATGAAATTTCTGTGTTAGCGCACAAAAGTAAGGTTTTTCATATAAAAAGACAATTGTTAAAAGATGATTTTTGTAAATTTAAGATTTATTGTTGGCTGTTGCCTTTTAGGTCTCTCTGCGTTGTTAAAAAATTGACAGTTTTGTTTTTGTGGTAAATTCTTCCAGAAAAAGCATTCCCTTGTAGGAGTTCCCTTTTTTGTTGAGGCGCGGGCTCCAAACCGTGATCGCGTATTTTTCGGGATGAACGGCTACGATGCCCCCTCCCACGCCGCTTTTTCCGGGAAGTCCCACTTTGAAGGTAAACTGGCCGGCCTCGTCGTAGAAGCCGCAGGTTTGCATGAGCGCGTTGGTGCGTTTGGTGCGGCTGGGCGACAAAATCCTTTCTCCGGTGTGGGGGACAACGCCGTTGTTGGCCAGAAACAGGAACGATTCCGACAACTCCCGGCAGCTCATTTCGAGGGAACAGATGCTGAAATAGAGATCCATCACTTTGTCTATGTCGTTTTTGATATTCCCGAAAGCTTTCATCAGGTTGACGAGCGCGTAGTTGCGAAATCCGGTTTTCTTTTCGGAATGCGCAACGAGCGGATTGTAATCGATGGTGCTGTCCTTTGACAGGCTGCGGATAAAGGAAAGCACATTTTCCCGGGGAGAGGCAAGCTCATCGGTCAAAATGTCACACACCACAATGGCCCCCGCATTGATAAACGGGTTTCGGGGAATTCCTTGGTCGTGCTCCAATTGTACAAGTGAGTTGAAAGGCGTCCCGGCAGGTTCCAGGTCCATCCGTTCCCAAACATTGCTTTTCACCCGGGAGTAGGCAAGCACGAACGAGAATACTTTGGCAATGCTCTGGATGGAAAACCTGACATCGGAATCACCGAAAGCGAAATGTTCACCGTTGACCGTGGTCAGGTGCACACCGAATTGATTGGGGTTCACGCGGGCCAGTTCGGGAATGTAGTCGGCTACCTCGCCCATGTCTTCAGCGTGTTGAAGTTCGTTGTGGATTTCCTGGAATATTTTTGAGTAATTCATGTCGTAAAATCATTTCACTGGAACTGAATATATACCGGTCTGGGTTGTAGCTTCATCAATTCCTCCGGTGTCAGCAAATGGTTTGGTGATTGTTGGGTGTCGTTTTTATAGAAAAGCTTAAAGCCGGTGAACTGTACAGGTTCAGGATGGATAAACCTGTCGTACGTGCTGTATTTAAGTTCGGGACGGCCGAATCCGTCCATATCGATAACGATTTGTACTTCGGGACTCAGCTTGATGTTTTTGTAACGGGTTATCATGCCTTTCGTGAAACGATGGACGATTAGCATCTTAGGCGGGAGGTTGTTGTCCCGGACAAGTCTGGCCAGGTACGCGGAGCAAAAATTAATGTCCTCGGCATCGAAAGTGCCTATTTTTTTGCCGGGAGGTGTTCCGTCTTTCATCGAAAATTCGGGGTCGATCGCCAAATGCACGTGCGGCATCAACAAATACTTTTTCAATTCAGGAATTTCCTGTTCAACCGTGCTCAATCCCACCTGGACGTCGAGAAAAAGCAGCGCGTCGCGCATTTTGGCAATAGCGAGCGCGGAATCGATCTGGTGTTCCGGCATGCGGTAACGGTATTTCCCGTCACTCCAGGGTGATCCCTGTGCCACAACCGCAATGTAGTGAACAGCGGGTAAGACGGGTGTGTTTGGATCGGCTTTTTCCCAGGATTCCACTTCTTTGTCGAGCCGGCGCCACATCTCATCGGGAGGATATTCTCCCAAAACACCCATGTTTCTTGAATAGAGATTTCCGTAATAAGCCACTACCCGGTGATAGGGCAAAATGGCGCCTTCAAGGGGTAACGGTTGGTTTTTCACAGGCCACAAGCCGGTTGTGTCGCCGTTGGCGACGTAGTAAAGTAAACTGTCGTATTCGGCTTGATCTACCGGCTTTTGAATTTTTTCACCTCCTTTTTCGCTGCTTCCCTCACCGGAGAATAGAAAATCATCAGCGCTTTTCGCCGCTGAATCCGACCTGCCACTACAGGCAATGAAACCAAATAATAGGATTAATACAACAGGGAAGATTAATTTTCTCATTCAGCAATAATTTAATGCACAGGTTTATGTATTCAAAATTCGGTCGTAAATTGGTTCCTTTGCAGGGAATTGTCTTTTTCTGAAAACCAAACATCCTGCTTCTGACGGATGGTCCTGGGCATAATCGGTCGGCTTTTCCTCCCACAGCAAGGCGTGAATGCCTGTGAAGACAACAAAAGCAGCCAATAATAATTGACTGCCCTGCAAACGGTTCATCTTTTCCGTTAATCGTTCATCGAAATCAGGAATTCTTCGTTGTTCGCCGTCCTTCTCAGCCGGTTGAGCAGGAATTCCATCGCTTCCGTCGAGTTCATGTCCGACAAGAAATTGCGCAACACCCACATCCGGTTAAGCGTCTCTTCAGAAAGCAACAGGTCGTCACGACGGGTGCTGGAGGCAATGATGTCCACCGCCGGGAAAACCCGTTTGTTGGATAGTTTTCTGTCGAGTTGGAGTTCCATGTTGCCCGTTCCCTTGAATTCCTCAAAAATAACGTCGTCCATTTTCGAACCGGTCTCGGTCAGCGCGGTAGCGATGATGGTCAGCGACCCGCCGTTCTCAATGTTCCTTGCCGCTCCAAAAAAGCGCTTGGGTTTTTGCAATGCGTTGGCGTCCACTCCTCCCGACAACACTTTCCCCGATGCCGGCTGTACCGTATTGTAAGCCCGTGCAAGGCGTGTGATGGAATCGAGCAGAATAACCACATCGTGCCCGCATTCCACTAAACGTCGTGCTTTGTTGAGAACGATGTCGGCAATTTTCACATGACGTTCCGCCGGTTCATCAAATGTGGAAGCAATTACTTCCGCGTTAACGCTGCGCTCCATATCGGTAACCTCTTCGGGGCGCTCGTCAATGAGCAGGATAATCATGTATACTTCGGGATGATTGGCCGCAATGGCGTTGGCAATATCCTTGAGCAACATGGTCTTGCCCGTTTTGGGTTGGGCCACAATCAGGCCGCGTTGTCCCTTGCCGATGGGCGAAAACATGTCTACCACCCTGCACGACAAATTATCGTTATAACCTTTGGTGAGGTTGAATTTCTGATCCGGGAACAACGGTTTCAGGTGGTCGAAAGGCACACGGTCGCGTACTTCCTCGGGCTTTCTTCCGTTTATTTTGTCTACTTTTACCAGGGGGAAGAATTTTTCCCCTTCCTTGGGCGGGCGGATCGGACCTTCCACCACATCTCCCGTTTTCAGTCCGAACAGGCGGATTTGAGACTGGGAAACATAAATGTCGTCCGGCGAAGACATGTAGTTGTAGTCCGATGAACGCAGGAAGCCATAGCCGTCGCTCATGATCTCCAATACGCCCGATGCGTTTAAAATTCCTTCAAACTCGTAGGCAGGCTCTTTTTGCTGTACAACGGTTTGTTGCTGGTTTATATTCTTGTTTTGTTGCGGTTGCTGCTGACGGGGTTGGACAGGTGCCGGAGTAATAAGTTCTTGCAAAAGAGATGCTTTCTTTTCAATAACGACCGGTTTTTCGATTCCTTCTGTTTCGGGAGTATCTTCTACGGGTTCCTCAGGAACTACCGGTGGCAAGGTCACGGGCGGAACCTGTGGGATTCTTTCTCTTTCACGGTGCTTGGATGAACGGAAGACAAGCTGGGTCGGTTTTGCCGGAGGAACGGAGGCTGTCTCGGCTTTTGGCTGCTCCACCGGCGTGCTTTCCGTCACAACCGTGTCGGGAATAATTGCAGGATGAATGGAGACTGCGACAGCTTGTTGTTTTGTTTCCTGTTTTTTAACTTCATGCGGTTTATTCGTGCTTTGAACTTGCTTGTTGTTTTGAACAGGATCTTCTTTTGGAATCCGGGTTGTTGTTTTTACTTCCGGTTTTGGCTTTTCTTGTTCCTTTTCTTCTACTTCTGTTACAGGCTTTCTCGCTTTCTCGGCAGGACGGCCTGTCTCTGGTTTGGCTTCTTGCTTCCGCGCGTTGTTTTTGTTTTCAATTGTTTTTCTACCGTTATTGGGTTTGGGATGCGGGGCTGCGCTCAGATTTTTTGTTCCGGCAATAGCTTGCTCATCAAGGATTTTGTAGATTAACTCTTCTTTTTTATACGCATCGGGTCTTCGTATACCCATTTCTTTGGCAAGAGCTCGTAATTCCGTGGTTAGCTTTTCGTTAAGCTCAATAATGTTATAAGCCATTTAATTATTTGT
>JBGZJM010000032.1:0-2892 GCA_041848845.1 Petrimonas sp.
AAGTAAAGAAATTATTTGAATTCGACTATCCACCCCTAAAAGGAGGTGGCTTTAAGCCGAATTCGTGGCTCTGCCACCATAATTTCTTTTAGAATACAGGCAAAGCCTATATTTACATCACCACCCCCAGAGGAGGTGGGTTTTTAAATTAAACTAAATCCAAAACAAAAATGACAGCAAAAAAATCAAACGAGCGGAGGCAGGGAGTTGTCCTACTTCATGCTCACGCTGCAATCCTTTCTCAACGAAAGTTTTCCCGAATTGGCGGCAGACAAAACGTTTATCGAGGAGCGTGCCGAGTTTGCCGCGCAGAGCCCACCTGCTCGAATCATCGGCAGGAACGGCCGCCAAGCCGTATTCAACTGATAACTGTTGCCACTAAAAAAACACCGTAAAACATTGAATTTTACGGTGTTTTTAGTATAAGAGTCTGAATTTCCGTTACGAAGCGTAACCCTGGAAAATTTGTCGATGTGATCAGGCTGGGATTCGAACCCAGGACCCACAGCTTAGAAGGCTGTTGCTCTATCCAGCTGAGCTACCCGACCCTCCCTGTTCGGATTCAGGCTGCAAAAATACGGCAATTCCGAGAATAAAAAAAATTTATGAAACTGAATTTAAGGCAAATCGATAAAATTACAAGATTCCCTGCCCCATCATCGCCTTGGCTACTTTCATAAATCCGGCAACATTAGCCCCTTTCACGTAGTTCACATAACCATCCGGTTCGGTACCGTATTTTACACAGTTTTCGTGAATATTGCCCATGATCCATTTCAACTTTTCGTCCACCTGCTCAGCGCTCCAGCTGTAACGTTCCGAGTTTTGCGTCATTTCCAGGCCCGACACCGATACCCCGCCGGCATTGGCTGCCTTTCCGGGAGCATAGAGGATCTTGTGTTTCTGGAAAATCTCGATTGCCTCAGGGGTACTCGGCATATTGGCTCCTTCCGAGACGGCGAAAATACCGTTTGCCATCAGCGCCTGGGCATCGTCCCCGTCGATTTCGTTCTGCGTGGCGGAAGGCAGTGCAATATCGGCTTTCTCACCCCACGGACGGGCACCTGCCACATACTTGCAGCCGTATTCCTCCGCATACTCACGGATACGGCCGCGATAGAGGTTTTTCAACTCCATCACAAACTTCAGCTTTTCCGACGTAATTCCGTCAGGATCGTAAATGTACCCGTCGGAGTCGGAAAGGGTAACCGGAACCGCGCCCAGCTCGATCAACTTCTCGCACGTATATTGAGCCACGTTTCCCGAACCCGAGACCAGGCATCTTTTCCCTTTTATATCGATATCTTTGGTTTTCAGCATTTCCAGCAGGAAATAAACGTTTCCGTAACCGGTGGCCTCCGGACGGATAAGTGACCCGCCGAACTCACGCCCTTTTCCGGTAAACGTCCCCGTGAACTCACCGGCCAACTTTTTGTATTTCCCGAACATATAGCCCACCTCGCGGCCGCCCACGCCAATATCGCCGGCAGGAACATCGGTATCGGGCCCGATAACCCGCCACAATCCTTCGGTAAAAGCCTGGCAGAAGCGCATGACCTCACCTTCCGATTTTCCGCGCGGAGAAAAATCCGATCCGCCCTTGGCACCACCCATGGGAAGCGTGGTGAGCGCGTTCTTGAAGGTTTGCTCAAAAGCCAGGAATTTCAAGATGGAAAGGGATACGGATGCGTGAAAACGGATTCCTCCTTTGTAGGGGCCAATAGCGTTGTTGTGCTGTATACGGTATCCCATGTTCGTTTGCACATTGCCCTTGTCGTCTACCCAGGTGACGCGAAACGTATGAATCTTGTCGGGAATGATCAACCGTTCGATCAGGTTCGCCTTTTCGAATTCGGGATGTTGGTTGTACACCTCTTCGATCGACTCAATCACTTCTTCAACGGCCTGAAGATACTCGGGCTCATTTGGAAAACGTCTTTTCACCAGACTGATAATTTCTTCGTACTTCATAAAAAAAGGATTTAATTGTGATAACTTAGTAAACAATCACTTTGAAATACAAAAATAGTATCAAAAATTTAAATGAAAGAATTTTTCATAATTTTTTTATGTTTTGACATAAAAAAGTTTATTTTCGTAGATTTCTGTAAATGGGAACAAATACGATGATGCCCGACATGATCAGGGAAATAATCGTGATGGCGTTTATTTCGGCATTCATGAGGATATACCCGGCTAAAATCACCCAAAGTATCGCGATGAAGCCGAATTGTGTTGGTGAAAATGTTCGTCTTGCCATAATGGTAACCGTGTCAATGTGGTCCACAAAAATAATAAAAAAGAAGCTGCCTCAAAATACAACAAGACAGCTTCTTTCCAACTTACTTATGTGGTGTTACTTCTATTGTACGATTTTCATTATGGGCTCCCCGGCCTGAACGATATCGCCCGGTTTTACATATATCTTGTACACTTTTCCCGAATGTTCGGAAATCACGTCGTTCTCCATTTTCATGGCTTCCAGAACAAACAGGTTTTCACCCCTTTGCACCTCATCGCCTTCTCTTACCAGAAACTTCATAATGCTGCCGGGCATAGGGCTTTCCGTAATGTATCCTTCGGGCTCTTTTACTTCCGCGTCAGCAGGTATTGTTCCGCCACCACCGGTTATGGCTGTTTCTTGCGGTGGATTCGACGCAAACTCCGCTTCGCGCACTTTTTTCAGGTATTGGGTAGCCACGGCAGGGAAAAGTTCAAGCAACAACTCCTCTTTTTCGTCTTTGGCCAGCCGGACATTTCCGAACTCCGGCAAAACAGGATTCTCCTGACGCTTATACGTGCCGGTATCATACGGAGTCTCTTCGCGCGTTCCGGTAATTTTCAACCTGAACTCCGGATCCACCGGGACGGGAGTTTTTCCGTACTCTCCCT
>JBGZJM010000033.1:0-17161 GCA_041848845.1 Petrimonas sp.
CCGTCACATTCGAGGACGGGAAAGCCTCGGAAACTGGGTATTACGAGCTGGACAGCCAACTGAACCTGATAAAAAAGGAGGACCCGGAAACCCATGCGTTCATCAAAGAAAAATTTGCTATTCCTGAAAGAGTAATCGATGTGCAGGAATCATCGGTACTGATTGTAGACGATAAAAACCGCAGATGGAGATTGCCATTGGGAAACAAGCGCTATAAACAACTTACCGATGACGCGCAACTGCGTATCTGTCGAGAAGTAGCCACGGAAAGAGACCTCTTTCATTCCTGCGGTACTTTTTATGACTTGCCGGCGGAAAACGCGGACGGGTTCGCCAAGATCAGGCCCATTTCATCACATGACTTCAGGATTCACGATTACGCATCATACCGGGGACTGCTGGTGATGACGGGCATTGAGCCCGAGGCGAAGGCGGGGGAACATGTTGTACGCTCGGACGACGGCAAGGCTGCCGTGTGGGTAGGCGTGATCGATGACTTGTGGGAGCTGGGAAAACCCGTGGGACATGGTGGACCCTGGAAAAACAGCCGCGTGAAGACCGGGGAGCATTCGGACCCCTACCTGATCGGTTTTTACGACGATCGCAGGCTCGAAATATCCCACAACGCCGGCGAAACGGTAACTTTCGTCATCGAGACCGAACCCGTGGGACACGGCCCATGGATGACCTACAAGAAAATATCCGTCAAACCGGGTGAAATTTTCCACCATCAGTTCCCCGATAATTTTCAAGCCCGCTGGATACGTTTTTCAGCAGACAGAGACTGCGTAGCTACAGCCTGGTTGGAGTACAAATAAAAAAAGAGATGAAATTCTCCTGTAACAAATAAATTATTAAATGAAACAGAAATCCATAAAAGCTATCTTATTGTTTTCTTTATCTTTCCTCTGCGTGGTGTCATCCCATGCTCAATCCATTTTCATTGAGGCGGAAAGTTTTCAAGACAAGGGGGGGTGGGTTATCGATCAGCAAAGCATAGATGTAATGGGATCTTCATATTTAATGGCTCACGGACTGGGTATACCTGTTCAGGACGCAGCAACAACCATAAAGATTCCCCAAAGCGGAAGCTACAAGATTTGGGTAAGAACCAGAAACTGGACTGCATCATGGGCTCCAACAGTGGATTCCCCGGGAAAATTCCAGGTATTGTTTAATGATAAATTACTCACAAAAACTTTATTCGGAACAGAAGAGGCAAACTGGCACTGGCAAGATGGAGGAGTGATTGTCCTGAAAAAAGGCGAGCTAAAGTTGTCTCTGCATGATATGACGGGATTCAACGGAAGATGTGATGCCATTCTATTGACAGCCGATTTGAAATTCTCACCGCCGAACGACAACAAAATTCTGTCTGCTTTCAGAAAAAAATCATTGAACCTCGATAGACCGCATTATGCTGGCAAGTATGACTTGGTTGTGGTTGGAGGGGGAATTGCCGGAATAACTGCAGCGATTACTGCTGCAAGGATGGGAAATAAGGTTGCACTTATTCAAAACCGTCCGGTATTGGGAGGAAATAACAGTTCTGAAGTCAGGGTGGGACTTTCCGGACTTATTTTTAAGGACCCGTATCCTAATCTGGGAAAAGTGGTTGATGAGATAGGCCCAATTGGCCATTGGACGCTCTTCGAAGCGAAACAGAATCCTGAAGCGGAAAGAAGTAAAAAAATTCTCAAGATCATCGAGGAGAATCCCGAAAAAAAACAACACAACGCAGGTCCAAAAAGTAATTACGAAGATGAAAAGAAAATAGAAATCGTAAAGAATGAAAAAAATATCGATCTCTTCCTGAATACCCATGTTTTTGATGTCAAAAAGCAAGGCAACACAATTACCGCAGTTCTGGGAAAAGATATAGCCAGTGGAGAAGAGACAATTTTCGAAGGGAAATTTTTTGCGGATTGTACGGGCGATGCCAATTTGGGTTTTTTAGCCGGTGCGGATTACAGAATGGGAAGAGAAAGTAAAGCAGAAACGGGAGAAAAGAACGCACCTTCAGAACCCGATAGTCTTGTGATGGGAACTTCGGTCCAGTGGTATTCCGATAAACTCACCGAGCCGTCCTCTTTCCCTCTCACACCCTGGGCTATACAATTTACCGAGGAAACCTGTCAAAGATTAACGCGAGGAGACTGGAATTGGGAAACGGGATTATTGTCTGATCAGATAAAAGATATTGAAAGAATCCGTGACCATGCCCTAAGAGCTGCTTTCGGCAATTGGTCTTTTCTTAAGAATCAAAGTAAAGACAAAGAGCAATATGCCAATTACAAATTATCGTGGGTGGCATATATTGGAGGAAAAAGGGAATCGAGAAGATTGCTGGGTGACGTGATTCTGACAGAACAGGATGTTTTAAACAGCATCCCCTATGACGATGCCAGTTTCACGACAACCTGGCCGATAGATTTACATTATCCAAAAACAATAAAAGAGATAGAAAACGAAGAACCTTTTTTGTCTGAAGCCGTTACACAAAATATAAAACCTTATGCTGTTCCGTACAGAACCCTGTATTCAAGGAATGTTGAAAACTTGTTTATGGCCGGTAGAAACATCAGCGTAACCCACGCTGCGTTGGGTACGGTAAGGGTTATGCGAACTACCGGCATGATGGGGGAGGTTGTTGGAATGGCTGCTTCTTTAGCCATTAAGCACAAAACAAGTCCCAGGAATATTTATAAAAATCACCTGAGTGATTTAAAAAAATTGATGGAAAAAGGAGTTCTTGAAACGAAATAACTAAAATATCAAACAGCCAATATGTTGTTGAACCGAATTACAGTATTGTTTTTTTGTAAGGTTTTATTTATCCAATTAATACACAAAGACATAAAATAAAATTATTAGAAATATGAGAAAATTTATTGCAATTGTTTTAACAGCATTGATTATACATTCGGTAAATGCTAAGAGTTTAACCTCGCTTTTCATTGAAGCGGAGAGTTTTCAAAACAAGGGAGGATGGGTTGTCGACCAACAGTTCATGGACCTGATGGGTTCACCCTACCTGATGGCACACGGGCTGGGCACTCCGGTGAATGACGCAACCACAACGGTGAGTTTTGCAAAGACCGGAGAATATACCGTATTTGTCAGAACGTATAACTGGACATCACCCTGGTCCACTAAAGAAGGTCCTGGAAGATTTCAATTGACAATAGACGGCAGAGCATTGAATAATAAAGTCTTGGGTACGGAAAGTACTGCCTGGGAGTGGCAGAAGGTCGGTAAAGTAAAGATAAGCTCCAAAACTGTAACCGTTGGATTGCGAGATCTGACCGGTTTCAACGGCCGTTGCGATGCCATATACTTCACAATGGATAACACTTTACCTCCTAATGAACCGGAGGTGTTAACAGCCTTTAGAAAAGAGGAACTGGGGTTGCCGGAAGTTATACCCGATGCAGGAAGATTTGATTTTGTGGTCGTCGGAGGAGGAGTTGCCGGCACCGCCGCCGCGCTCACTGCTGCCCGGCAGGGCCTTAAGGTTGCTCTCATCCAGGATCGGCCGGTTTTGGGTGGGAACAACAGTTCGGAAGTCAGGGTACACCTTGGGGGCAGGATCAACCTCGATCCCTACCCGAAGCTGGGAGACGTGGTCAACGAGATTGCCCCTCTCAGGGGAGGCAACGCCCAGCCGGGAGATTATTACGAAGATGAGAAAAAGCTGGCGATGGTCAATGCTGAAAAAAACATCAGTTTGTTCCTTAATTTCAGAGCATTTAAAGTTGAAAAAGAGGGAACAACCATTAAGACGGTATTTGCCAAACATATTGAAACAGCCGAAGAGTTAAGCTTTTCCGCGCCTCTTTTCGCGGATTGCACCGGAGACGGGACAATCGGTTATTTGGCAGGTGCCGATTTTGCCATGGGAAGAGAAAGTAAAGCCGATTTTAATGAACCGACCGCTCCCGAGGAAGCGGATAAAATGACCATGGGTTCATCCGTCCAGTGGTACTCAAATGAAGGAGACAAAAGCTCCGATTTTCCGGAGTTTGACTACGGGATGGACTTCAACGAGACAAACGCTCAAAAAGTAACCATGGGTGAATGGACCTGGGAGACGGGCATGAACTTCGACCAGATTTCCGATTTCGAGAGGATCAGAGACTACGGCATGCTGGTGGTATACTCCAACTGGTCCTACCTGAAAAACAAAAGTTCTTTTAAAGAGGAGTACAGAAACAGGTACCTGGATTGGGTAGCGTATATTGCCGGAAAAAGGGAATCACGCAGGCTAATTGGCGATATGGTGTTGACAGAACAGGACATAACCGATTTCGTAATCTATCCTGACGCCTCCGCTCCCACAAGCTGGACGATCGATCTCCATTATCCCGATCCGAAAAATACGGAACATTTTCCCGGCGCTGAATTTAAATCGATTGCGGTTCACAAAACCATACATCCCTACCCCATACCTTACCGTTGTTTTTATTCCCGAAACGTGGATAACCTTTTTATGGCGGGAAGAAACATCAGTGTTACACACGTGGCATTAGGCACCGTGAGGGTTATGCGCACAACCGGAATGATGGGGGAAGTGGTGGGAATGGCTGCCTCGGTCGCTGCCAAGAACAAAACAAACCCTCGCGGTGTTTATCAAAAACACCTGGACAAATTACAACGGCTCATGACCGTGGGTGCCGGAAAATACAACATCGAAAACTCACAGAATTACAATTTAGGAGGAACCTTAGGGCCCAAAAAAATAAATATCCGGATTCCACCTTATGACAAAAACTGATTTTTTCTTTGTTCCCGGATTACTTGCATCACCAATACATCCGGAAGCGTATACGAATAACTTTACTAAAAATTTTTTAATGAGTATCCGATGATCACATTTATTTTGTCCCTGGCTATCCTGTTAGCCGGTTATATTTTTTATTCCAGATACCTGGAACGGCTGATGGAGGTTGACCCGAACAGGCCTACCCCGGCTGTATCCATGGGTGACGGGGTTGATTTTGTCCCGATGCCCTGGTGGCGGGTACTGCTTATTCAATTCCTGAATATCGCCGGGTTGGGCCCTATTTTCGGCGCAATCGCCGGTGCGTTGTGGGGGCCCGTCGCATTCGTCTGGATCGTCCTGGGAACCGTGTTTGCGGGAGCCATGCACGATTACTTCTCGGGGATGCTCTCTGTCAGGCACAACGGGCTGAGCATAACCGAGGTCATCGGCATCTATCTGGGGAGCGCAACGAAACAGTTAATGAGAATCTTCACCATAGTGCTCCTGGTCCTTGTGGGGGTAGTCTTTATCTCAGGACCCGCCGGTATCCTCGCCAACCTGACACCCGCCACACTGGATTTCAGGTTTTGGGTCTGGGCCATCTTTATCTATTATATCCTGGCGACCCTGTTGCCCATTGACAAGATTATCGGCAAGATCTATCCGGTCTTTGGATTAGCCTTGGTATTTATGGCCCTCAGCCTGATTGTCGCGCTCATTGCGAAAGGGTATGCCCTTCCGGAACTGACCTCCGGAAATTGGCAAAACTTTCATTCCGACAAGGAGAGATTCCCCATCTTCCCCATGTTGTTCATCACCATTGCCTGCGGCGCCATATCCGGGTTCCATGCCACACAGTCGCCCCTGATGGCCCGTTGTATGAAAAATGAGAAAGAGGGCCGTAAGATTTTCTACGGAGCGATGGTCATGGAAGGGGTTGTCGCGCTCATCTGGGCGGCAATCAGCATGAGTTTCTTCGGAGGTATCCGGGAACTGGGCGAAGTGATGGCGGCACAAAAAGGGAATGCAGCATGGGTGGTGAATGAAATCTCCAATTCCCTGCTGGGGAAATTTGGGGCGATACTGGCCATACTGGGGGTTGTGGCGGCCCCGATCACTTCGGGCGACACCGCTTTCAGGAGCGCCAGGCTCACCATCGGCGACCTGCTAAGGTTCAACCAAAAACCGATAAAAAACAGGCTGATCATTACGGTCCCTCTCTTCGCCGTGGGGTTCTTGCTCACAAAAATAAACTTCGACGTGGTCTGGCGCTATTTTGCCTGGTCTAACCAGACCCTGGCCACGGTGGTTCTCTGGACCATCACCGTATACCTTCTCCGGAAAAGAAAAGCGTATTGGATAACCCTGTTCCCGGCTTTGTTCATGACTTCTGTGGTAACGACCTACATCATGTTCGCACCCGAAGGGTTTGCCCTTTCAAAACCTGTTTCTTACGGGATAAGTTTTGCCGTCACAGCCCTGGTGTTCTCGATATTTCTATTTTATACAAGAAAATTACAAAAAATAGAGCAACCATGAAAATCTTTCGAAAGAAATCTGGGGCGTTCAATGCGTCGATGCCATAACCTACGAACAAAAAGATCCTACCGGTAAAAAAAGATGGTTTGTCGGGGAAAGAAAATTCCGCGACCCACAAGGATTACAAATGGCCTGTGCCGCAAACGGAACAAAATATTAATCCGAAATTGCGTTAAAGAACCGCGTAATAAAGAACTTTTGCTTAACTTTATCAAAATTCTAAAAAAATGAACCTCAAACTGAAAGCGGTGGGAATTGCTACCTCCGCACTTGCGATATCATCTGCCGCTTCTGGCCAACATACCCCGAACATCGTCCTCATTTATGCCGACGATATCGGTTACGGCGATCTCTCGTGCTACGGGGCAACACGCGTGCAAACGCCCAACGTAGATGCATTGGCAAATAACGGTGTTCGGTTCCGCAACGCCCATTCGGCCGCGGCAACCAGCACGCCGTCACGGTACGGCCTGTTCACGGGCGAATACCCGTGGCGTCGGAAAGGAACGGGTATTGCAGCCGGAGATGCCGCGCTTATCATTAACCCGGACAGATACACGTTGCCCAAAATGATGAAGGAAGCCGGATACATTACCGGCGCCGTGGGGAAATGGCATTTGGGCATGGGCGCCGAAACCGGGAAACAAGACTGGAACGAAAGGGTATCTCCCGGGCCGGAGGAAATCGGATTTGACTATTCCTACATCATGGCGGCCACGGGCGACCGTGTTCCCTGCGTGTTTATGGAAAACCAGCGAGCCGTGGGATTAGACCCCAAAGACCCGATAGAAGTAAGTTACACCAAAAACTTTCCCGGTGAACCCACCGGAAAAGACAATCCCGAATTGCTGACAAAACTGAAACCCAGTCACGGACACGACATGGCAGTAGTAAACGGTATTTCGCGTATCGGATTCATGAGAGGCGGGAAATCGGCCCGGTGGCAAGACGAGAACATTGCCGACAGCATTACCCTGCACGCCGTGCGGTTCATCGAACGGAACAAGGACAAGCCGTTTTTCCTTTATTTCGGCACCAACGACATCCATGTACCGCGTTACCCTCACGAACGTTTCCGGGGAAAAACCGGTATGGGCCACCGGGGAGACGCCATCGTGCAGTTCGACTGGTCGGTGGGAGAAGTGATCCGCGCCTTGAAGGAAGCCGGGGTTTACGACAATACACTCATCATTCTTACCAGCGACAACGGACCGGTTGTGGACGACGGCTATGCGGATGAAGCCGTTGAAAAGCTTGGGAACCACAAGCCGTGGGGTCCTTTCCGGGGTGGAAAATACAGCACGTTTGAAGCGGGGACACGCGTGCCCTTTATCGTTCACTGGACAGGAAACGTCCGTCCGGGAGTTTCCGACGCGTTGGTATCCCAGATAGATATGCTGGGCTCCCTTGCCGAACTTGCGGGAATAGATCTTGCCGGAGCCGGGCAGTTCGATACGCAGAAACAACTTCCCGCCTGGTTGGGCAACGACCCTGAAGGAAGGGATTATATTATCGGATCTGCAGGTTCTTTGACCTTACTGACCCGTGATTGGAAATACATAGAACCGGGCGAGGGCAATCCCTACAACGCGCAGACCAACACCGAGTTGGGAAATAGTCCCGAAGACCAATTGTACAATATCACCGTTGACAGGGGGGAATACGATAATGTAGCCGGAGAAAATCCGTTGATGGTGAAATTTATGAAGCAGATTTTGGAAGCGGAAAAGGCCAAAGGCACAGGCCTGGAACTTTAAACATCCCATTCAGCTATTTGCGGCTGCTTGGGGTGTTTGTTTTATTTTTACGGTTAAATCTCGATTTTTTCAGCATTTTTATCATTTTCTTGAATTATTCCTTTATCTTTGCAATATATTTAGACGTTGCGATGAATTTCTCACATTCGACATACACGACTCCCTCCACGATGACTATGACCCCCTGGGGGGTTATCTGATTTTTTACACCCACACGGCAACGCTGGTTGCCACCTGCAAATCAACCGGTTTGCCAATTATCGTTCAACTTTTTTGTTCCATTAAAAAACCGTTCGCTACGGTAAAAACAGATTCATACACATGAAAGTTATGAAATTCGGAGGGACATCCGCAGGGACTCCCGAAAGTATGCTTTTGGTCAAAAACATCATAGAAGCTGAAAAAGAGCCTGTGATTGTTGTGGTTTCCGCCCTTGGAGGCGTGACCGACCGCCTTCTGCTGGCGGCCGATTTTGCGTTAAATGCAAACCCGGGTTACCAATCGGTATTGGAAGAAATCATCTTCCGCCACGAGGAGATGATCGGGAAAATGGTGGTTTCCGCTGCCGATCAAAGGGAACTGAGGCAGAAAATCGGCCCGATGTTCGAAGACCTGCGCAACATCTTGCGGGGTGTCTACCTGATCGGAGACCTGTCGCAGAAAACATCGGACAAGATCGTCAGCTACGGCGAACGTTTCTCCTCGCTTATCGTAAGCAAGATAATCGACGGGGCTAAAGTGTATGATTCCACCCGGTTTATCAAGACCACAAAACAATTCAGCCAGCACATACCCGATATCGCGTATTCCAACGAACTGATCAAACAGGCATTTTTAAGTGAACCGCTGCCTGAAGTAGCCGTAGTGCCTGGATTTATCTCGTCAAGCAAGGAAGGGGACGATATCACCAACCTGGGCCGGGGCGGATCGGACTATACCGCCGCCATTATCGCCGCCGCGCTTGACGCTTCGGTGCTGGAGATATGGACGGACGTGGATGGCTTCATGACGGCCGACCCCAAAATCATCAACTCGGCTTATGTCATTGAAGAGCTTTCGTTTACGGAGGCCATCGAGCTTTCCAACTTCGGGGCAAAAGTGATCTACCCTCCAACCATCTTCCCCGTCTATCACAAAAGCATCCCTATCCGCGTAAAAAACACTTTCAAACCCGCTTCGGAGGGTACGCTTATCCGCGATATAAAGCCCACTCCTAACGGAAAAATAATCAAAGGTATCTCGTCGATCAACGATACTGCCCTGATTACCATACAGGGACTCGGTATGGTAGGAGTTATCGGCGTGAACAAACGGATCTTCACGGCATTGGCCGATAACGGCATCAGCGTGTTCCTGGTATCACAGGCATCCTCCGAAAACAGTACATCCATCGGAGTCCGCACCCAGGATGCCCCGCTTTCCCAAAAAGTGCTCAGCAAAGAATTTGCGAAAGAGATCGAGATGGGGAGCATCAACGAGATTATTGTCGAATACGACCTGGCGACCATTGCCGTAGTGGGACAAAACATGAAACACGTACCGGGCGTTGCCGGCAAGTTTTTCGGAACGTTGGGAAGGGGCGGCATCAGTGTTGTTGCCCTGGCTCAGGGTGCTTCGGAAACCAATATTTCCTGCGTGATCGCCAAAACCAACCTGAGAAAAGCGCTCAACATCATCCACGATTCGTTCTTCCTCTCGCCTTATCAGGAATTAAACCTTTTCGTTATCGGAACCGGAACGGTCGGAAGCAAACTGCTGGCACAGATCAAACAGCAAAAGCACATTCTCGAGGAACAAAACAAACTGAAAATAAACATTGTAGGAATTGCCAACGGACGAAAAGCCTTGTTCTCGCGCGACGGGATTTCCCTCGAGAATTACTTCGAAAACCTGATGTCCAAAGGGGTCAAAAGCTCTCCCGAACTGATAAGGGATGAGATACTCCACATGAATATCTTCAATTCCGTCTTTGTGGATTGTACGGCCAGCCAGGCCATTTCCGGGCTGTACGAAAGCCTGATATCCAGAAACATCTCGGTGGTGACGGCAAACAAAATCGCCGCCTCGTCCGACTACAAGAACTATCGGCTCCTGAAAGAGACCGCCCGGAAAACCGGAACAAAATTTCTTTTCGAAACCAATGTGGGGGCAGGGTTGCCCATTATCAACACGATGAACTCCCTCACCAACTCGGGAGATAAAATCGTCAAGCTTCAGGCGGTGCTGTCGGGGACGCTGAACTTTATTTTCAATACGCTGAGCGAGGATGTTCCCTTCAGCAAAGCCGTAAAAATGGCGGTGGACGCCCAGTTTGCCGAGCCCGACCCCCGTATCGACCTGAGCGGGCTGGATGTCACCCGCAAATTGGTGATCCTTTCCCGGGAAGCCGGCGCTCAAGTGGAACAGGAGAACGTGCAAAAGCACCTGTTCATTCCGCAAAAGTATTTCGAAAACACCCTTGATGAATTCTGGTCGACCATCTCCGAAATGGACGAAACTTTTGAAAACCGGAGAAAAAAACTCGACCAAGAAGGGAAAAAACTCCGCTTTATCGCTACGTACGACAACGGCCTGTGCGAAGTCGGCTTACACGAGGTGGAAAAGGGACACCCTTTCTACGACCTGGAAGGCAGTAACAACATCATCATGATTACTACGGAACGTTACAACGAGTATCCAATGATCATCAAAGGTTACGGCGCAGGGGCAAGCGTCACCGCCGCCGGCGTTTTCTCCGACATCATTTCTATTGCGAATATTCGATAAAGAAAGAAAAATGAAATACATCATCATCCTCGGAGACGGCATGGCAGACGAACCCGTTCCGAAACTCGACAACAGGACGCCCCTGCAGGCAGCCAAAACACCGTACATGGATAGGCTGGCACAAAAAGGACGCAGCGGCATGCTCGACACCATTCCCGAAGGCATGTCCCCGGGAAGCGAGATTGCCAACCTTTCCGTGCTGGGATACGATGTTCCCCGGGTATACGAAGGCCGGGGTGTGCTGGAAGCCGCCAGTATGGGCATAGAAATTCTTCCCGGCGAAATGGCTTTGCGGTGCAATTTGGTCTCCATCGACGGCGACATGCTGAAAAATCATTCGGCCGGACACATTACTACGCCGGAGGCGACTGAATTAATGATTTTTTTACAGCAAAAATTGGGAGACGAAACGTTCAGTTTTTATCCGGGTGTGTCGTATCGGCACTTACTGAAAATGAAAGACGGAAACAAAAATATACGGTGCACACCGCCGCACGACATCCCCGAGAAACCGTTTCATCCGTACCTCATTAACTCAAACGACCAATCGGCGGAAGCAACCGTCGATAAGCTGAATGCATTGATTCTTGCTTCGCAGGAAATACTGCCGGCTCATCCCGTCAATCAAAAGAGGATTGCCCGGGGAAAAGATCCGGCCAACAGCATCTGGCCGTGGTCGCCCGGATATCGTCCCGATATGAAACCGCTCGCCGAAATGTTTCCGATAAAAAACGGAGCAGTCATATCGGCTGTGGATTTAATTCGCGGAATCGGCGTATATGCGGGCTTGGAAGTTATCCCGGTGGAAGGCGCCACCGGATTATACGACACCAACTACGAAGGGAAAGCCCGTGCCGCCCTGGACGCACTGAAAGAGAAGGATTTTGTTTTCCTGCATATCGAAGCCAGCGACGAAGCCGGACACGAAGGGGATGCGGATTTGAAGGTGAGAACCATCGAATACCTCGATTCGCGCATTGTGAAGCCCATTTTCGAAGAAACCTCAACGTGGGACGAACCCGTCACCATTGCCGTCTTGCCCGACCACCCCACTCCCTGTGCCATCCGCACGCACACCCGTGATGCCGTCCCTTTTGTTGTTTATCGCAAAGGGATTGAGCCCGACAGCGTAAATACTTACGATGAGTTTGCCGCGAAAAAAGGCGCTTTCGGCCTTCTTCGCGGGGATGAATTCATGAAGAATCTGATTTTGTAGAACATGAACTACTACAGCACCAACCAGTCCGTACCCGTTGTATCGCTCCGGGAAGCCGTGGTAAAAGGACTTGCTCCCGACAAGGGGCTTTACATGCCCGAAAGTATTCCCCAACTTCCGGAAGTTTTTTTCGATGAAATCGGCCGTTTTGGATTGACAAGCATTGCCAGAACGGTAGCCCGGGCTTTCTTTGGGGAAGACATCCCAAAAACAAATCTGGATGAGATCGTTGCCGACACGCTCAACTTTGACATCCCTCTTGTAAAGGTGGAAGACGGCATTTACGCGCTGGAACTTTTTCACGGGCCAACCTTCGCATTCAAGGACGTGGGGGCCCGGTTCATGGCGCGCATGCTATCCTATTTCGTGCAGGAACAGAAGCAGGAAGAGGTGAAAGTACTGGTCGCCACTTCGGGCGACACGGGAAGCGCCGTTGCCAACGGATTTCTGGGAGTAAAGGGCATCCGGGTTTTCGTTTTGTATCCGTCGGGAAAGGTGAGCGATATTCAGGAAGCCCAGTTCACTACCTTGGGACAAAACGTTGTCGCACTCGAAATTGACGGAACGTTCGACGATTGCCAGGCATTGGTCAAATCGGCGTTTATGGATGAAGAACTAAACCTGCAGATGAACCTCACCTCGGCCAATTCCATCAATGTGGCGCGTTTCCTTCCCCAGTCGTTTTATTATTTCCACGCCTATGCGCAACTGGCCAGGCAAGGAATTTCTGCGGATGTGATTCTGTCCGTGCCCAGCGGAAACCTGGGCAACCTCACCGCGGGGCTTTTCGCCAAACGGATGGGATTACCGGTAAAACGGTTTATTGCCGCCAACAACCGCAACGATGTATTCCGGGAATACCTGCAGTCGGGGAAATATACCCCCCGGCCCTCCGTCCAAACCATTGCCAACGCCATGGATGTCGGCTCACCCAGCAATTTCGACCGCATCCTCGACCTTTACGAACATTCCCACGAAGCCATTTCAAAAGATATTTCCGGATACCGGTTCTCCGACGAAGAGATTCAATCGGCCATCAAACGGGTGCACGAAGGATCGGGGTATCTCCTTGACCCACACGGTGCCTGCGCTTACCTGGCACTGAGGGAAAGCCGGAAAACCGGTGAAACCGGCGTTTTCCTCGCCACCGCACACCCTGCCAAATTTAAGGAAACCGTGGAGAATTGTATCGGAAAAGAGGTTGAAATCCCCAAGAGATTGGAGGCATTCATGAAGCAGAAAAAACAATCGCATCCGCTTCCCCGGGATTTCGTCGCGTTTAAAAAAGCGTTAATAAACTTGTCTTAAGTTTTATTTTGGATATTTTTTAACGCTATTAATCCTAAATTGATTAGTTTTGCGCTTAGAATCAGATTGGGGCTTTTCGTTGATGAAACAACTCATAACCGTTTTATATTTTCTAACCGTAACCACGTTTCTTCCTCAACTTTCTTTTTCCCAGACAAGAACGCTGAGCAGTGACTCGTTGCGTCAACAACCTACCGACTCGGTTACTGCGGATTCGCTATCCGCAAAGGAGAAACTCACGGCCCCGGTATTCTATACGGCTCAGGATTCCATGGTTTTTACCAAGGGAAACATGGGCTACCTCTACGGTGAAGCCGATGTGAAATACGGCGACCTGGGCATCAAGGGGGAATACATCACCACGAACCTGGACAGCAGTATCATCTCTTCCACTTTCGGGATCGATTCGGTCGGGAAAGAGTTCGGGTTTCCCGTATTTACGCAGGGAGGCACCGAATACGAGATGAAAAAGGTGCGCTATAACTTCGACACGGGCAAAGCATTTATATCCAACGTCATAACACAGCAGGGAGAAGGAAATATCGTCGCCAACACGGCGAAAAAGAATGCCGACAACTCCTTCTATATGGTGAATGCCAAGTACACCACCTGCGACCTCCACGATCATCCTCATTTTTACCTGAACCTGTCGAAAGCCAAGGTGCGTCCCGAAAAAGACGTTGTCACCGGACCGGCCTGGCTGGTGGTGGCCGATGTCCCGCTTTTCCCCATTGTCCTGCCCTTCGCTTTTTTCCCTTTCACCAAAACCTATTCTTCGGGAATAATCATGCCCTCGTACGGGGATGAGATGGAACGCGGGTTTTATCTTCAGAACGGCGGATATTACTTTGCCATAAACGATTATGTCGATCTGGCGCTTACGGGCGAGATTTACACCAAAGGGACCTGGGGGTTAAGCGCCCGGTCCAACTACCGCAAGCGGTACAAATTTTCCGGCAGCGTAAACGGAAGCTACCTGAATACCGTCACCGGAGACAAAGGGTTGAAAGACCTGAATATTCCCGGCGCCTATTCGGTCTCCAAAGATTTCAGGATCAACTGGACCCACTCGCAGGATCCGAAAGCCAACATGTACCGGACGTTTTCCGCCAGCGTGAACTTCTCAACCAGCCGTGCCAATCTGAACGACTTGTCCCGGCTCTATTCCCGCGAGGCATCCAACAACACCAAAAGCTCGAGCGTGAACATCACGCAGCGCTTTCCCGACTCACCCTGGAGCTTATCGGCCACAATGAATATAAACCAGGTCTCGCGCGACTCCACCGTCTCCGCGACGTTGCCCAACATCTCCATCACCATGAACCGCATCTACCCCTTCAAGCGCAAAAAGGCGGTAGGTGCCGAAAGGTGGTACGAAAAAATATCCATGAGCTATTCGGGTGAATTCCGCAACTCGGTAAACGCCATCAAGGAGAACAGGTTCTTCAAGTCGAACCTCATCAAGGACTGGCAAAACGGCATGCGCCACAGCATCCCGGTGAGCGCCACCTTTTCGCTGTTCGACGTGATCCAGATCTCTCCGTCGGTGAACTACACCGAACGGTGGTATACCGGTGCGATAAAAGAGGCCTGGGATCCGGTGGAAAAGAGAAACGTGGTGGTGGACACCATAAACGGGTTCAAAAGGGTGTACGACTACGGCGCCTCCATCAGTGCCAACACGAAACTGTACGGAATGTATGTTCCCTGGAAGATTTTCGGAGACAAGATCCAGGCTATCCGCCACGTCTTTTCACCCAGTATCAGCCTGAATTACAAACCCGACTTCGGAAATCCACGGTACGGTTTCTACGAAAAATATACCTACCGCAACGAATTCGGAGACGAAGTGGAATATGCTTACTCGCCTTATTCCCGATTGATGTTCGGAACTGCTCCTGCCGGACAAAGCGGGAGCATCGGATTCGATTTTAAGAACAACCTCGAGATGAAGGTGAAAAGCGAAAGTGACAGTACCGGATTCAGGAAGATAAGCCTCATTGATGACCTGGGAGTCAACTTCAGCTACAACATGATGGCAGACTCCATGAAATGGAGCATGATCAACACCAACATCCGTTTGAAGTTCTCCAAATCCTATACCCTGAGCCTGAATGCCACCTGGGACCCCTACCTCTACGAGCTGGACAAGAACGGAAAGCCGGTCGCGGTGGACAAACTGCGCATTCTTAACGGCAAAGGTTTCGGCAAACTGCAAAGTACCGGCACATCGTTCTCCTACTCCGTCAACCAGGATACCTTTAAAAAGCTGTTCGGCAAAGAAGACGCAAACAACGGGAAGAAGGAAGGCGGAGAAGATCCCAATGCCAAGCTCCCCGATGACGGCACACTGGGACGGAATCCAAACGAAACCGCCGCAAAGAAAAGTGTTTTTGATACCGGGAGCCAGTCCATGGGCGAATTTGACGATGACGGCTACCTGAAAAATGAAATTCAGTGGAACCTCTCGTTTAACTATTCGGTAAGGTATGGGTACGACATGCAGAATTTCGATTTTGACCGGATGGAATATCCGGGAAAGTTGACGCACAGCCTGGGCTTCAGCGGTTCCATCCAGCCGACCAAAAACTGGAACTTTACGTTCAATACCGACTACAATTTCGATTATAAAAAATTTACCAGCGTAAACTGCACGCTCACCCGGAACCTGCACTGCTGGAACATGTCGGCCAGCTTTATCCCCATCGGACCCTACAAATCCTACAATTTCACCATCCGCGCCAACTCCTCCATGCTGCAGGATTTGAAATACGACCAGCGCTCATCGCCGTACGACAACATCAGCAATTGGTATTGAAAATGCGGCCAAAGAAACGCCCAAACGTACCATTTTTTGTTGTGAAGGGCAAAATCAACAGGTGATGATTAGTGGAATAAGGGCGAAGCGTAAAATCCGAATTTAGAAGCATATTGCTCCAGATGATCGTACGCAATTGTGATATACCTTTCTTTAAACAAATGCTCTTTTCTGCTCGACCAGTTTTTGATTTCTTTGATCGCATCCTCCCGACTGATCCCGGGATTTTCCTTGCGGATAAAGTCAACCGAGGCGAGTAGTTCCAGCGAAAATGCCGACTGAAATCCGTTGATAAGTGTGATTAAGCGTTTAAGTCTGTCAATCTGTTTGGAGTCCAACTCCTTTTTTATGTACCGGCCTACTTCAGATATTTTGTCGTATCGCAGTCCTATGGGTTCGAATGCGGTCAGTTTCATTTGTTCCAACCCTTTCAAAACCAGATGATCTACTTGCACGTTATAAGGGCCATAATGACTTGCCTTGAACTGCAATCGCTTAAAGGAAGATTCACCCAAACGTTGCATCAAATAGGCCAATTTATTGGCCACAAACAAACTGGTGTTCTCTCCCATCGACTCATAACAAAACATGGCGTATAAAAGGAGTGCACGAGCCGGGGTTAATTTCACCTCCTTGTTTGAATCTTGTTTTTTTAGAATCTCTTTTATGGCTTAATATCTTTACTTTATTCCATTCTAAACCGCCGTTTCCACATCCTAACGGAGGAATAGCGATACTCCGGATATTATTTTCCCGGATAACCTTTCTTTAATCCTTTAGTCCTTCTTCGATATACTCATATTTCGATTTATGCTTCCAATCTTTTTTCGTCGGGAAATTAATGATGATTTTTTCCTCTCCCAACATCGTCCGTTCTTTTATCACAAGCATCTTTCCCGCAACCATTTCATTATTCTTGCAGGCAGCAAGGTATCTCTCGAGATTATTGGGAAAGCGTTCTTTGAATTGTAACGCAATCCCTTTACCCATAACCC
>JBGZJM010000034.1:0-5915 GCA_041848845.1 Petrimonas sp.
CCATCATCGTCTCCAACGAATACGACAAGGTATTTCCCCTGGATATTTTTCCCGAACAGCTGATAAAATCCATACTGGCATTCAACATCGACAAGATGGAACAACTGGGAATCTACGAAGTGGCGCCCGAGGATTTTGCGCTTTGCGAATTTGTGGATACCTCCAAGCTGGAATTGCAGCGCATTGTACGCACCGGATTGGATATGCTGAGAAAAGAGATGGAATAACAATAATTAAAACAGATAAAATAAATGTCGTTAAGAAAATTTCTCGATAAAATAAAACCGAATTTCGAAGAAGGAGGTAAATTTCATTGGTTGAATTCTACATACGATGCCTTTGAATCCTTCCTGTACGTACCCAACAAAACGTCGAAATCGGGAGTACATGTCCACGATGCCAGAGACTCAAAACGGACGATGGTTATCGTGATACTCGCACTTATTCCGGCATTGCTCATGGGAATGTATAACGTGGGTTACCAGCATTATCTGGCCATAAACGTTCAGGCAGGCTTTATGGAAACTTTCCTCTACGGACTTTTAGCCATTCTGCCACAGATCGTTGTTTCCTACGTGGTGGGCCTGGGCATCGAATTTGCCATGGCTCAGATGAAGAAGGAAGAAGTGGCCGAAGGTTTCCTGGTCTCGGGTTTGCTTATCCCGATGATTTTACCCGTGGACACCCCGCTCTGGATGATTGCCGTGGCCACTGCCTTCTCCGTGATTTTCGCCAAGGAAGTTTTTGGCGGAACCGGATACAATATTTTTAACGTGGCACTGATTGCCCGCGCATTCCTGTTCTTTGCTTACCCTTCTAAAATGTCGGGCGACCGGGTATGGGTACGCACCGCCGACACATTCGGGCTGGGCGGAGGAAATGTAGTGGACGGCTTTTCCGGTGCAACGCCCTTGGGCCAGCTTGCCGTAAGCGATGCCTCCACTTTCGGTGATTTCGCCTTTCAGGGAATTACCGGACAACCGTTGAAACTGTGGGATATGTTTATCGGACTAATCCCCGGGTCGGTCGGCGAGGTATCCACCCTGGCCATCCTGCTGGGTGCGGTACTGCTGATCATCACCGGCGTGGGAAGCTGGAAAACGATGCTTTCCGTCTTCCTCGGGGGATTGTTCACCGTCACCCTGCTTAATTTGCTTGCACATAATGCCGCTATGGAGATGCCACCGGCGTATCACTTCCTGTTGGGCGGTTTCGCTTTCGGGGCTGTGTTCATGGCAACCGATCCGGTGACATCGGCACGCACGGAAAAAGGAAAATGGATATTCGGTTTTCTGATCGGCGTGGTGGCCATCCTCATCCGTATCTTCAACCCGGGGTATCCCGAAGGCATGATGCTGGCCATCCTGTTTATGAACGCTTTCGCTCCGCTGATCGATTTCTATGTGGTGGATGCCAACATTAAACGCCGCTTAAAACGGGCTGCCGTGAAAAAATAGGGATTTACTGAATACAATTGAACTATGAATAGAGAAAACAGCACATATACAATAATATATGCATCGGTAATGGTGATTATCGTTGCCATAGGTCTGGCCTTCACCCACCAGGTGTTGAGCGACAGACAAACTGCAAACGTGAATACCGACAAAATGCAGCAGATTCTCCGGTCGTTGCGCGTTGATGCTTCCCCGGCCGAAGCCGACGGTATCTACAGAAACCTGGTCAAATCGGCCTACCTCATCACTCCCGAGGGAGTAAAGATGGACGGCACGGAAGGAATTGAGCCCGCCGACCCCGCCTTTTCGGGCGAAGGGGAAGGACTTGCCGTCTATGAAGCGGAAGTGGAAGGTTCCAGAAAATACATCATCCCCATGTACGGAACCGGCCTGTGGGGACCTATCTGGGGATACCTCTCCGTGGAAAGCAACGGCAGCACCGTTTACGGCTCCGAATTCGGACATGCGGGCGAAACACCGGGACTGGGGGCAGAAATAGTTCAACCCTCTTTCCGGAATCAATTCAACGGGAAAGAGCTGATAAAAAACGGAGAATTTAAATCCATAGCCGTGGTTAAACCCGGGCAAACCAACTCCGAAAGGGACTACGTTGACGGAATATCGGGCGGAACCATCACCAGCAAAGGGGTTGACGCTATGCTGCTGGAAAGCGTGGGAGAATACAAGAATTTTTTACTGCAATTAAATGACGGAAAATAGATCCGCATTCACTATAAAACGATAAGAATATGGCATTATCCGCAAAAGCAAAACAGGCCCTGCTGGGGCCTCTCAATAAAAATAACCCTATCCTGGTACAGGTGCTCGGCATCTGTTCGGCACTGGCTGTAACGTCCAAGCTGGAACCGTCATTGGTAATGGCCATCGCCGTAACCATTGTCACCGCTTTCGGTAACGTTATTATCTCGCTGTTGAGAAAAACCATCCCCAACCGTATCCGCATCATCGTTCAACTGGTGGTGGTGGCCGCATTGGTGACCATCGTAAGCGAAGTACTCAAAGCATTTGCTTACGACGTGAACAAACAACTTTCGGTCTTTGTGGGACTGATCGTCACCAACTGTATTTTGATGGGGCGCCTCGAAGCGTTTGCCCTGGGCAACGGGCCTTGGCCTTCGTTCCTCGACGGGATCGGCAACGGACTGGGCTACGGATGGATACTGGTAACGGTGGGTTTCTTCCGCGAACTGCTCGGATCCGGCACGCTGCTCGGATACAAAGTCATCCCGCAGGCAGCATACAATGCCGGCTACGAAAACAACGGCCTTATGATGCTGGCTCCCATGGCGTTGATCCTTGTCGCGGTCATCATCTGGGTACACCGGTCGAGAAACAAGGAATTACAGGAAGAAACCAATTAGCGCGCTACGCGGCTAACCGGGTAACTATCGGGTAATTAATCGTAAAACAAAAATAAAAACATAAATATGGATGCTATTAGTCTGATTGTAAGATCGATATTTGTAGACAATATGATATTCGCATACTTCCTGGGTATGTGTTCCTATCTTGCCGTATCAAAAAATGTGAAGACGGCTTTCGGGCTGGGCATTGCGGTCACTTTCGTCCTCGTGCTCACCCTGCCCATCAACTATATGCTCGAAAACTACGTACTTAAGGCAGGAGCCTTATCGTGGGTGGGTCCGCAATTGGCAACGGTCGACCTGAGTGTGTTCAGCCTGCTTATTTTTATCGCCGTCATTGCATCTTTCGTACAATTGGTTGAAATGGTAGTGGAGAAATTCAGCCCGTCGCTATATGCCTCGCTGGGCATCTTCCTGCCATTGATTGCCGTAAACTGCGCCATCCTCGGAGGTTCGCTGTTCATGCAGCAACGGGAGTTTGCCAATGTGGGCATGGCCACCGCTTACGGGTTCGGCTCCGGTATCGGCTGGATGCTGGCCATCGTTGGTATGGCAGCCATCCGGGAGAAACTGGAATACTCCCACGTTCCCAAACCGCTGAAAGGGTTGGGCATAACCTTCATCATCACGGCCCTGATGGCCATCGGATTCATGAGTTTCTCGGGAATCAATATCTAAAAGCCCGGCTAACAAAATAAACAAAGTTTTCAAAATAAAAAACAGGATATACAATGAATGTGTTGTTAATGAGTTCAGGCGGAATAACCATCTTGACCAGTGTGGTGGTTTTCCTGTTGATAATTCTGATCTTGGTAATCGGCATTCTGGTGGCCAAAGCAAAACTTATGCCTTCCGGAAATGTGAAGATTACCGTCAATAAAGAGAAAAATCTGGAAGTTCCCATGGGGTCAACCCTGCTTAATACACTGCAATCCCAGAACATATTCCTCTCATCCGCGTGCGGTGGCGGAGGAACATGCGGACAATGCCGCTGCCAGGTGCTGGACGGAGGCGGGGAGATTCTCCCGACCGAAACCGGACATTTCAGCCGCAAGGAGCAGATGGCCAATTGGCGCCTCAGCTGTCAGGTAAAGGTGAAAGAGGACATGAATATTGTCGTGCCGGAAGAAGTGTTTGGCGTTAAGGAATGGGAATGCGAGGTTGTTTCCAACAACAACGTGGCTACCTTCATCAAGGAATTTGTGGTGAGGCTTCCCGACGGCGAACATTTGGATTTTATCCCCGGCTCCTACAGCCAGATAAAAGTGCCGAAATACGAGCTGAAATATTCCGATTTCGCCATTGACGATAGATTTAAGCCCGAGTGGGACAAGTTTAAGATGTGGGACCTGACCGTCAAAAATGAGGAAGAGACTGTCCGTGCCTATTCCATGGCAAACTATCCTGCCGAAGGCGACATCATCAAGTTGAACGTGCGCGTGGCCACCCCGCCGTTCGACCGGGCAAAGAACACCTGGATGAACGTGAAGCCGGGTATTGTCTCCTCCTATATATTCAACCTGAAGCCGGGCGACAAAGTAACCATGTCCGGCCCTTACGGCGATTTCCACCCCATTTACGACAGCAAGCGCGAAATGCTTTGGGTGGGCGGTGGTGCCGGGATGGCACCCTTGCGCGCGCAGATCATGCACATGACGAAGACGCTGAAGACTACCGACCGGAAAATGTCCTATTTCTACGGCGCGCGCGCCTTGATGGAGGCTTTTTACCTGGAAGATTTCTACGAGCTGGAACGCGAGTTTCCCAATTTCTCGTTCCACCTGGCGCTGGACCGTCCCGATCCGGCGGCCGATGCCGCGGGCGTGAAGTATACCGCCGGGTTCGTGCATCAGGTGATTCACGACACCTACCTGAAGGATCACGACGCGCCCGAAGACATCGAATACTACATGTGCGGCCCCGGGCCGATGGCGGCAGCCGTACAGCGGATGCTCGACACCCTCGGTGTCCCGCCGGAAATGATCATGTTCGACGATTTCGGATAGACGTCGGTTCAAATATGACGGAAAAACATGCCTTTTTTACGGGGCGCATATACACCAGTCCGGTGTTCACGTTGTATCCGCCCAACACCCGTTCCGCCACTTTGCGGTTGAAGCGGGTAACAATATCGACAGCCGTTTCGGCTTTAATTTCCATGCCTTCGTGTTGAAGGTCGTTCACAATGTCGGCGACGGTAAGGCTTCCGTTGGTGACGGGAACAGCCGTGTAATCGCTCTTGTCTTCGGTTAAGTGGTTGGGCCGCAGCCACGCATTGAGTTTATTCGTCGCAATCTTGGTTTCAGCGCTCCGTTGCGGGAGCAGGTTAATAAAAATGGATATGCTTCATAAAGCATATGATACCGGTATTTTTTTCGTTTCAGGGATAAGCAGCGGCCGCTTTTGAAGCAGCGCTACTTAACGGTCATTTTTTGTAATACTTTTCTCCTTCGGCAATATCGTACGCATACATGTTGCTTTCCCTTATCCACAGGTGTTCTTTGTTCCCGTTCATGGCAGCCACCACACCGGCCGTGAAAGAATAGGCTACCCCGTTACCGTTTTCCACACCACGGGCTATGATTTTCTTGTCGTCGTACGTGTAGTTGAATATACGGACTATTCTTCCGTCGTTGCCTTTTAAGGCTGCCAACTTCTCCGAAAACTGCAATGTTTTGCTTCCGTTTTCGGTTACCCATTCGGTGTTGGCCATTGGATTCGGGATAACTGTTTCCGTTTTATCGTCGGAACACGAGGCAAAAATAATAAGCGCAAATAGTGATAATAAAAAAACTTTTTTCATAGGAACAGTACAGGTTATTGTTTAAACGTCACATTATACAACCAGACCATATTGGTTTTCAATACCGTTAATTCTTTCTTATTCAAATCGATATTTAATACCACATAGTCTTCGGTATTGGGTTTGTCGGTAAAAATAACACCGTCTTTTATGGTATAGGTGAAAACATTTCTAATATTTCCGTTCCAATACAAATACAACACTTCTTCGGTAAGTCTCAGATGATACTGCGAATTTGTCGTATTCGTAAAGTTTACGTTATAAATGCCG
>JBGZJM010000035.1:0-19684 GCA_041848845.1 Petrimonas sp.
ATTTCGAAAAAAGAACGGACGTCTCTGAAGCGGAGTACCTGGAGATGATCGTGCTGAAGACGGCAGTGCTTTTAGCCTGCTCGCTAAAGATGGGAGCCCTGCTGGCCGGAGCCTCCCCGCGTGATGCGGAGCTGCTGTACGACTTTGGCATAAACATCGGACTGGCTTTTCAACTGAAAGATGATTTGCTGGATGTTTACGGCGATGCCAAAACTTTCGGGAAAAATATCGGCGGGGACATTGTCAGCAACAAGAAAACCTACCTGCTGATAAAAGCGCTGAAGACATCCGGCAACAAGCAACGCAGGGAGTTACGGAAATGGATCTCCGCAGAAAAATTCGACAAACAGGAAAAAATTGAATCCGTTAAAAATATTTACAATGATTTAAATTTGAAGTCGATTTCGGAAAATCTCATCGAAAAGTATTATCTTGCAGCGTTGGATCGCCTTTCGTTGGTACATGTGGCTGACGATAGGAAAAAAGAACTCGTTTCCTTGTCGGGAAACCTGATGTACAGAGAAAAATAATCCTCAAAATGCCCTATCGCAGATTACCCAATACGGACCTGTCGCGGATAAAAGCGTTGAAGACAGCTATCGAGAAAGCAGCCGGCACTGATTTTCAAGAGGTAGCCATATCCATGAAAACACTGTCGAGGGCAAGAAGCGTGGTGGAAAAATTCGAACGTCTTTCCCTGAAATACCAGCAAACGCTGGATACCCAGGTAAAAGCGAACATCGCCTTTCAAAGCAAGGTGAAAAATGCGAGGATGTACCTCTCCCATTTCATTCAGGTTTTGTACATGAGCGTGATGCGCTCCGAGATAAAACCGGAATACCTCGATCTTTACGGTCTGCAGGACGCAAACTTTGTCGTTCCCGACCTGAGTTCAAGCGAACAACTGCTGCAATGGGGCCAGAAAATCATTGCCGGAGAGAACAAGCGGGTGGCGCGGGGCGGCGTGCCGATATACAATCCGGGCATAGCCAAAGTGAACGTCATGTATATCCTGTTCAAGGAGGGTTACCAAACCCAGCAAATCCATCAGAAAGCCACCGCAAGGACCCTGGACGAAGTTTCCGAGTTCAGAAGCGATGTAGACAGTGTTATTTTTGATATTTGGGAAGAGGTGGAAAAATTTAACGCTGAACTTCCGGGAAACGAGCGGCTGGATAAAAACAGGGAATACGGACTAATCTATTATTACCGCAAAGGAGAAACCATTGGATGAGAATCGTTGACACGCACGCCCACCTGTACCTGGAAGATTTCAATAATGACCTGGACGAGACAGTTGCCAGGGCCAAGGCCATAGGGGTGGAGAAAGTACTGCTGCCCAACATAGACGAAACAACCGTCTCGGATCTAAAGCGAACCGTTGATAAATACCCCTCATTTTTCATGCCGATGATGGGGTTGCATCCCACAAACGTGCGGGAGGACTGGGAACAACAGCTGGAAATCATTCACGGCGAGCTAAGCCGCCCGGGGTATATGGCCATCGGGGAGATAGGCATCGACCTGTATTGGGATAAAAGCTCAAAACAAAGGCAGGTAGCCGCTTTTGAAAGGCAACTCGGCTGGAGCCTGGAAAAAAAACTTCCGGTAGCCATTCATTCGAGAGAGGCTATTCCCGAAGTGATACAATCGATAAAAAAAACAGGTAAAAATCACCTTTTCGGGGTCTTCCACAGTTTCGGGGGAAGCATCGGCGAGCTGAAAGAGATCCTGGAACTCGGGAGTTTTTACATCGGGATAAACGGAGTGGTTACCTTCAAAAAATCGGGACTGACCGAAACGTTGGAAAACTGCAGGCTGGAAAATATCATCCTGGAGACCGACTCCCCCTACCTCGCACCGGTTCCGTACAGGGGCAAGCGTAACGAACCGGCATATTTAAAGGAAATCGTAAAAAAGCTTTCGGCCATCTACCGCAAACCGGAGGAGGAAATTATCGCAGTAACAACGGAAAACGCATGCCGTTTGTTTAATATGGCTCACTAAAAACAAGAAATAAAACATTTTTTCACGGAAAACCGCTTTTTTTGAAATAATTTGCACTTGAAATAGCAATTAATCGATAATTTCAGTAATTTTGCCGGATAAAAGAAGGGTAAGTAATTTTTTTTTTGTAATTTGCGCCCGTTTTCCGAAACTGTCTCCTGATGGAGAGATGCTCGAGTGGTTGAAGAGGCACGCCTGGAAAGCGTGTATACGCCAAAAGTGTATCGCGGGTTCGAATCCCGCTCTCTCCGCGTCAACAGGCCGACAAATATCATATAAGGTAACGAACTAAACGTTTAAATAAATCAAAAAATCAATTTAAAAACAATTAAATTCATTAATCCAAACAAAAATTGAACACACAATGAAAAAGTTATTTGCAATTTTAGCAATCTTCGGCCTTATGTCTGTAGGATTGCCGACAATTCTTTCCGCTCAAGATGCTCCCGCTGCACCGGCAGTAGAAGAAACAGCTCCAGCAGCAATATCGGTTGCCGAAACTGATGGAGGTGGATTTCACCAAGCACTTAAAACCAAATTTATTGAAGGTGGTGCCGGATTTATGGCTTTGATCGCTATCTGTTTGATTCTCGGTCTGGCTTTTGCTCTCGAAAGAATTATCTACCTGAGCCTGGCAGATGTGAATCCAAAGGCATTGTTGAACGGGGTTGGTGAAGCGCTCGACAGGGGAGATATCGAAGCTGCCAAGGATATTGCCCGCAATACCCGCGGCCCGATCGCCTCAATTGCATACCAGGGATTGCTTCGCCTGGACCAGGGGCCCGACGCCGTAGAGCGTGCCATCGTCTCTTACGGAGGAGTACAAAGCGGTTTACTCGAGAAAAATCTCTCCTGGATTACCCTGTTTATCGCTCTTGCTCCGTCTCTCGGATTCTTGGGAACGGTTATCGGTATGGTACAGGCTTTCGACGACATCCAACGTGCCGGTGATATGAGCCCGACAATTGTTGCCGGTGGTATGAAAGTAGCCTTGATCACGACAGTAGGAGGTCTTATCGTAGCCCTTATCCTTCAGATTTTCTACAACTACATCCTCTCCAAACTGGAAAATATTTTGAACAAAATGGAGGATGCTTCCATCACCCTGCTCGACCAAGTGGTAAAATACAACGTTAAATACAAAAAATTATAATTGATATGGCTGTAACTAAAATACGAAAAACCTCCAGTTTAGTGTTTCTTGTCACGATTCTTGTAACGCTGGCAGTGATAGCACTATTCTTATTTGGAGGACAAGTAGCGCCGGAACAGAAACTGGTTGCCGACATGTCTCAGCCGGCATTTACGGATATAATGTTGTATTGGGCTTACATCTTGTTGGCCGTGACGGTTGTTGTATTGATCCTTTTTGCTGTCTTTGGATTCTTCAATAACTTGAAAACACACCCAAAAAGCGCTTTGGGTGGATTGCTGGTGCTTGTAGCCATGGTTGTCATTCTGGGAATATCTTACGTCCTCGGAAGCGGAGAATTATTGAATATCCCCGGTTACGATGGCCCGGACAATAATCCGGCAACATTGAAAATGACCGACATGTGGATATTCAGCATGTACATCATGCTGGTGCTCAGCATTGCAGCAATGATCATATCCCCACTATTAGGTAAAAGGAAATAAAAGTTGATTCTCCTCATTTTTATTGAGGGATAAATAAAGAAAAAATCTATGTCAAAGAAAAAAAGAAAAGTTCCTGCTCTGAATGCAAGTTCAATGGCGGACATTTCGTTTCTTTTGCTTACTTTCTTCCTGCTTGTTTCGAGTATGGACACCGACAGCGGATTGGCCAGGCGTTTGCCTCCGCCGCCTCAAGATGAAGACAATCAACAAACGGTTGATGTTCAGCGACGGAATCTGCTGGTTGTACTGGTAAACTCCAGGGATGAAACCATGGTGGCTTCCCAGGTAGAGACGGACTGGTATCAAAACGATACTGAATTGCTCGGCCGGGG
This sequence comes from Petrimonas sp., assembly GCA_041848845.1. Classification (GTDB taxonomy): domain Bacteria; phylum Bacteroidota; class Bacteroidia; order Bacteroidales; family Dysgonomonadaceae; genus Petrimonas. The sequence continues at coordinate 3,978 of JBGZJM010000035.1, forward strand.
AGACAAGCCCAGTTTGAAAGACAAAGTAAAAGAGTTTGTATTGAATACGAGTAACAATCCTCTGTTGCCGGAGTTGATGGAGGAAGACTTCGGTGCGCCCATCGGAACGGTACCGGTGACGGCCGACCACGTTGTGTCGTTGCAAAACGACGCCACCACCAGTTACAAAACCTATATCGCGGTTCAAAACGAGTTAGTCAGGGCGTACAACGAATTGCGGCAGGAAGGAGCGAAGAAGTATTTCAATTCAGACTACGAAAATCTGACCGACGATCAGAAGGAGCAGATAAATAAATTGTATCCGCAGAGAATTTCTGAGGCCGAACCTAAAAACTTTATGGGAGGAAATTAATATGGGAAAATTCAGTAAAAGCGGCGGGCGTGAGATGCCCGAATTGAACACAGCTTCAATGCCTGACTTGGTATTTGCCATCTTATTCTTCTTCATGGTTACAACCACCATGCGCTCTGAAGAGTTGATGGTCAGGTTAAAATTGCCTTCGGCCACTGAGATTCAGAAACTGGAGAAAAAATCGCTGGTAACCTACATCAATATCGGACCCGCCATGGACGCTAAATACGGCACGGGAACCCAGATGCAGTTGAACGACAAGTTCGCCCAAGTGGAGGACATCCAGGATTATATCGCCCAGGAAAAAGCGAGTATGAATGAGGCGGACCAGCAATTGATGACGGTATCCATCAAGGCAGACGAAGATACCCGGATGCGTTACATCAGTGATGTCAAGCAAGCACTCCGTAAAGCATATGCTTTGAAAATCAGCTACTCGGCACGAAAGGCAGAGAATTGAGCAGCATGTTTCCACAATAGAAAAACCGGGTCACTGACGTGATCCGGTTTTTTTGATCCATTCCATCACATTGGCCGGCGGACGCTCCGCCAGGAGCTCTCGCTTCATAAAATCCATGTAGGGGGCAACATGCTTAAAGAATGTGTAGTAGCCTTTACACAAGTAATTTAATCCGGGATTCCCGTACTTATCACTCACAAACCGGTTTTTTGGGCACTCTCCGTAACAGGCGAAAAGAAAATCACACTCCTGGCATTGCGGGGGAAGTTTATCGAACTTGGCGTTGCCAAAGACGAGCTGCTCGCCGGAGTACATCATTGAAGCGAGCGGCTTGGCGTAAATATTGCCCAGGCGGTATTCCGGGAAAACAAAGTGGTCGCACGAATAGACATCCCCGTTGAACTCCATCACACCGGCATGCCCGCAGGTTTTGGCCAGAACACAAAGCCCGGGCTGTTCACCTACCCAGTTAGCCAGCGTGGAGTCGAAGAGCTGAACAAAAATTTGCCCCACATCCCCTTTCACCCATTCATCGAAAATGGCACAAAGGAAACGGCCCCACTTCTCCGCTGAAACGCTGAAGGGAGCCAACTCCACCGCATCCGCCCTGTCTTCTGCCGTGGCCAGCTTTAGCGGAGAATTCTTTTTTCGTATTCGTTCGACGATAGGGGTAAACTGAATAAAACGGGTGCCGGTGGTTTTGAAAAAACGGTAAAACTCCAACGGGAAATCGGCGTTGTAATCGTTCACCACCGCCATACAGTTGTACTCCACCCCGTGCTTATTGAGAAGCTCCACCCCGCGCATCACCTTATGAAACGACGGGCGGCCCATCTTGTCCCTCCGGTACTCGTCGTGAAACTCCTGCGGCCCGTCAATGGAGATGCCCACCAGGAAATTATTCTCCTTGAAGAAGCGGCACCAATCCTCGTTAAGCAACGTCCCGTTGGTTTGGATGGAATTATCGACCTGCCTTCCGCCGGCATACTTTTTCTGCAATTCAACCGCTTTCTTGTAGAAGCTCAACGGACGCATCAACGTTTCACCGCCGTGCCAGGTAAACATTACCTGCGGCATGGTCTGCGACTCCATGTATTCCCTGATGAATTTTTCGAGCAGCTCTTCGCTCATCACGTGGTTCTTCTTCTCCGTATAGAGGTTTGCCTTCTCGAGGTAGTAGCAATAATCGCAATCGAGGTTGCAACGCGCTCCTACGGGTTTGAGCATCACATACAACGGTTTGGCGAACGGGGCAAGAACAGACATATCGATTTTATTTATCGGACAAATATAAACAATTTGTGCGGTTTTGGAGTTTAGCCCTTGAATATAATTAAAAAAACAACAACATGAGAAAAGATAAAAATCTATTGCAGGCCGGATTGCTCCTCCTGCGGGTAGGTATTGGCGTTTCGATATTTTTCCACGGGTTACCCAAAATGACGGGGGGGCCGGAGACATGGACGGCCATCGGCGGCACCATGTCGAACCTGGGCATAAACTTTGCCCCCGCGTTCTGGGGATTTATGGCGGCTTTTGCCGAGACAATCGGGGGGATTTTGTTTGCCCTGGGACTGTTTTTCCGCCCGGCAGCCCTCCTGCTTATCGGCACCATGACTGTGGCGCTGGTTATGCACTTTTCGCAGGGCGACGACTTTATGAAGTACGGGCACGCGTTCGACTTACTGATTGTTTTTGCAGCCGCCTTGCTCACGGGCCCCGGTAAATACTCCTTCGACGCAAAATACATCCCGCGTATGGCCTAAAGCTTTTGGGGAACAAAATAAAAAAAGGGTAAGCTTGCTATATCGCGCCGCTACAACCAAATACCCTTGCTTCGGTCAAGACCTGGGGGATTCAATGGGAGCTGGCCGTATAGGACTTACCCGGCTGCAAAGATACGCTTTTTTTTTTAGTTACAAAACGGTTGATTTGATTTTCTGAAATAAAAGGCTTTTGTTATCTTTGCGGTTACTAAAAGAAAAAACAATGAACATTGTTGAACGATTTATCAAGTACGTAAAGATTGACACCCGGTCTGACGAGAACAGTTCGCAAACACCCAGCACACAGAAACAGTTTAACCTGGCCAAAGAGGTGGAACGCGAAATGCTTGAGATGGGCTTAACGGACGTTTCCCTCGACAACAACTGCTACCTGATGGGCACCCTGCCGTCCAATACCGATAAACCGGTGCCCACCATCGGATTCATCGCACACTTTGATACAAGTCCCGACATGAGCGGGGAGAACGTAAATCCGCGCATCGTCAGAAACTACGACGGAAAAGAGATCCTACTGAACGAAGCACGGCAGATTATCTCTTCGCCCGCCGACTTTCCCGAATTGTTAAAATTTATCGGCGACGACCTTATCGTGACCGATGGAACAACCTTGCTCGGGGCAGACGACAAGGCAGGGATTGCCGAGATCATGACCGCCATGGAATACCTGATCGCCCACCCCGAAATCGAACACGGAAAAATACGTGTAGGATTCACGCCGGACGAAGAGATCGGCCGCGGGGCGGATAAATTCGACGTGGATAAGTTCGGCGCCGAATGGGCCTATACGATGGATGGCAGCGAGATAGGCGAACTGGAATACGAAAACTTCAACGCCGCATCGGCAAAAATATCGATCCGGGGAAGAAATGTCCATCCCGGATATGCCAAGAACAAAATGATAAACGCACTGCATGTGGCCAATGAACTCGTACAGATGCTGCCCGTCAATGACCGCCCCGAATACACGGAGAAGTACGAAGGGTTCTTCCACCTGATCGCTATCAACGGAACGGTGGACGAAGCGTCGGTATCCTATATTATCCGCGATCACGACAGGCAGGTTTTTGAAAACCGGAAGAAAGAGATGGAGCAGGCCGTAGCGTTCCTGAACTCCCGCTACAACAACAGGTTAAAGCTGGAAATGCGCGACCAGTACTACAACATGCGCGAAAAAGTGGAGCCGGTAAAGCATGTGGTGGATTACGCTTTCAGGGCGATGGAAGAAGCAGGCATAACGCCGATTGTAAAACCTATCCGCGGAGGAACGGACGGGGCAAGACTTTCTTTCATGGGCCTGCCTTGTCCGAATATTTTCGCCGGGGGCATGAATTTTCACGGCCGTCACGAGTTTATACCTGTTCGGGCGATGGAAAAGGCAACGGAGGTCATCGTGAAGATTGCCGGACTGGTAGCTAAGGAAGCGTAAGTTTTAATACGGAATAGGATATGAAAAAAACACCTTTTACAGACACACACATCGCGCTGGGCGCAAAAATGCATGAATTTGCAGGGTACAACATGCCCATCGAGTATTCGGGCATTATCGACGAACACCTGGCGGTAGTCAATGCCGTGGGTGTTTTCGATGTTTCGCACATGGGCGAATTCTGGGTGAAAGGCCCCAAAGCGCTTGAATTTGTTCAGAAGGTAACCACCAACGACGCCTCAAAGCTGCAGGTGGGAAAGATACAATACACCTGTTTTCCGAACGAGCAGGGCGGCATAAAGGACGATTTTCTGCTTTACCGCTACGAACCCGAGAAATACCTGATGGTAGTGAACGCCGCCAACATTGAAAAGGACCGGGAGTGGTGCCAAAAGCAAAACACGATGGGCGCAGTGATCGAAGATGCGTCTGCCCGCACCGCCTTGCTGGCCGTGCAAGGTCCGAAAGCCAAGGACACGCTGCAAAAAATTACCGACGCCGACTTGTCGTCCATCCCCTACTACACGTTCGCCAACGGAAAAGTAGGCGGAGTGGAGCGGGTGATTATCTCCAATACCGGATATACCGGCGCGGGCGGCTTCGAGCTCTATTTTTATCCGGAAGACGGGCTAAAAATATGGGAGGCGCTGTTTGAAGCCGGAGCGGAATTCGGTATCAAACCCGTCGGACTGGGTGCGCGCGATACCCTGCGCCTCGAAATGGGCTTCTGCCTTTACGGGAATGACCTCGACGAAACCACCACTCCCCTGGAAGCGGGGCTGGGCTGGATCACCAAGTTTACGGAAGGGAACTCCTTTATTGCAAGAGAGTTGCTCGAAAAGCAAAAAGCGGAGGGCGTTACGCGCAAATTGTGTGGATTTACGTTGTCGGACAAGGGAATACCGCGCCACGGATACGAAATTGTGAACGCCGGGGATGAACCCATCGGCACCGTAACATCGGGAACGATATCTCCCGTACTGAAAGCGGGCATCGGGCTGGGTTATGTGAAACCCGAATACGCAAAAGCCGGAACCCCGATTTACATAAAGGTACGCAACAAGAACCTGAAAGCCGAGGTCACCCAACTGCCTTTCAGGAAGTAGCACACTCTCATGAGTAAAACGAAGATCGCCACCAACCTGTTTTTCCTGCTGGGATTCATCATCCTGGGTTTTATGGTCTATAAAACCGGGATAGGGGTTATCTGGAACAACATAAAACTGACCCATTGGTGGTTTGCGGCAATTATCGGTATCTGGGCGGTGGTCTATTTCATCAACGCTATTGCTTTTCATACCATTATCCGTGATGGCAGCCCCGAAGCCCGGTCCGTCGGTTTCCTCCGGACACTGAAGCTGACCATCAGCGGGTACGCCATCAACCTCATTACCCCGTTCGGACTGATGGGCGGGGAGCCTTACAAGATCATCGAGCTACAGCCGGCTCTGGGCATTCAGAAAGCCACATCCACCGTACTGCTTTACATGATGATGCATTTCGTGTCGCACTTCATCTTCTGGATGGTCTCCATTCCCCTGCTGTTTATTATCGTGCCCAACGTGACCGTTTCCGTCAGAATCATTCTCGCCATAGCCGGCATCGCATCGCTTCTGCTGCTTTGGTGGTCGTTCACGGTCTATTCCAAGGGATTCGTGAGCAAGGCCCTATCCATTGCCGGAAAACTGCCGTTCGCCGGGAGAAAGGTAAAAGCCTACAAGCAAAAACACCTGGAGAAGATCGAACAGATGGATTTCCTGATTGCCAACCTGTACAAGAACCGGAAAAAAGATTTTGTCACGTCGCTCTCGCTGGAACTCCTTTCCCGCTTCGTACTCTGCACGGAAATAATTTTCATGATGCATGCCATCCGGTTTCCCATAACCTTCACGCAAAGCGTAATCGTTGAATCCATCCAGTCGATGGTGGGAAATCTCTTCTTTTTTATGCCGATGCAGTTGGGTGCCCGGGAAGGGGGATTCATCCTGGTTTTCGGTATCTTGTCGATCCCCGCGGCACATGCGGTTTACGTGAGCCTTTGCATCCGCATTCGGGAATTGGTGTGGACGCTGATAGGGTTGGGGTTGGTGAAAGTGGGGAAAACAACGTAATTTATCAAACCATATTCATTACTTTTTACATTACAGCAAGTACAACAAACTATTATGAAAACGAAATCCTTTCAACACATTGCTATTTTAGGCGTAATCTGTATCCTTACATTTGCCGGCTGCCAAAAAGACGATATACTTTCGGTTGACACAAAAGAAATTATTTTGTCATCCGATATAAAAAAGGTTACATTTAATCTGAACGCCGATAATAATGGCGAATGGCGTATCAAATGGATTATGGACCTGGAACCGGAAGAAACTCACCTCTCTCAAGATTGGTTTGAAATCAGGCCGAACGGTGGTATCGGAGACGCCCATATAACTGTTTCATTGATCGAAGAATCCATTCCCGAAAAAGATAGATTCGGAATGATGCTTGTACGTAAAGGAGAAAAAGAGATACTCATACCCATTAAGTTTAAGAAACAGGTATTTTCTCAGATGACAGATGACGGACATTAAGCGGTCTGACATCTATTTCTACGCACAAATCATTTTCTTCGTCATTCCCCCGTCGATCACGAAATTCTGCATACGTAAATCCGCAATTTCTGCTTATCTTTGTACCTTTAAAACAACAAGGCAATGGATCAACGACACCTGCTGGGCATGACGCTTTCCGAGCTTCAAAACGCCGTTTTGGAGCTCGGCCTGCCGAAATTTACCGCCAAACAGATTACCGACTGGGTTTACGTGAAGCGCGTGAAGAGCATCGACGAAATGACCAATATTTCCGTACGGAACCGGGACATCCTGAAAAAGCGTTTCGACGTGGGCCGCGTTGAGCCTGTTGACGTAAAAACATCCGTTGACGGAACGCGGAAGATGCTGTTCCCCGTAAAAAACGGCAAGTTCATCGAATCGGTGAACATACCGGAAGAGGAGCGCCTGACAATCTGTGTTTCATCGCAGGTAGGCTGCAAGATGGATTGCAGCTTCTGCATGACGGGGAAAATGGGGTTCCTGGGGAGCCTTTCGGTGAATGAGATATTGAATCAGGTTTATTCCGTCCCCGATGCCGAAGCGCTTACCAACCTGGTCTTTATGGGAATGGGGGAGCCTTTGAACAATTTCGACAGCGTCATGAAAGCCATCGAGGTGCTCACTGCCGATTACGCACTGGCGTGGAGCCCCAAGCGCATCACGCTGTCTACCATCGGGGTGATTCCCAACCTGAAAAGGTTTCTCGAAGAAAGCAGGTGCCACCTGGCGGTGAGCCTTCACAGCCCGCTCTCCGTACAGCGCGAAAAGCTGATGCCGATAGAGAAGACGTTCAAGGCCGCCGATATCATCGGACTGCTCCGGGAGTACGACTGGAGCCATCAACGGCGTCTGTCGTTCGAATACATCCTGTTTGAAGGGGTGAACGACGCCCCGGTGTATGCCCGCGAGCTGAGCAAGCTTTTGTCGGGACTGGACTGCCGCATCAACCTGATCCGCTTTCACAAAATCCCCGGCAGCGACCTCTCCCCCTCCACGGAGGAGACGATGGTCAGGTTCCGCGATTTCCTCACGGCCAAAGGGTTTACCTGCACCATCCGTACATCCCGCGGCGAAGATATTTTCGCCGCCTGCGGCATGCTCTCAACTCAACGGCCAAAGGCGCAAGAACCGGAACACAAGACGGATATTCATCGTCTTAACAACTACATGTAAATAATAAATAATCCTAAATCAACACGATTTATTTCATTTACAATCAAATAATTGTAATTTTGTTAAAAATAAATTCCAAAGAAAACAGTATGAAACGAATTCATTTACTTCTGTTGCCGGTTCTGGCAATACTCCTGCTCACATCGTGCGACGGCAGCGGATTCCTGTCGGCCTCCGCAATGTCGAGCGAGGTGTTGGTCATTATGGATGAAGACGAATGGGAAGGCGAAACAGGGCGCGCACTCTTCGACGTGCTGAACTCCCCGGCCAAGGGGCTGCCCCAGTTTGAGCCGAATTTCAGGATCATACAACTCACCCCGGAAAACTTTACCAGCACGTTCAAAGTTTCCCGAAACATCATCATGCCGGAAATTTCACCCATTTACAGCGCTGCCAAACTCTCGTCCGAACTCGACAAGTACGCGATGGGACAAGTAATCATGACCGTCAGGGCTCCGGACACCGCGGCGTTTATCCATTTTCTGAAAGAGAACAAAGAGGGCATTGTCGACTATATCCTGAACAAGGAGATGGAACGCACGGCCCAATGGCTCATCAAGGATTCCGGGACACCGCAAACGCACATTAAACAGGTGTTCGGTTTTAACATTTACTACCCGAAAGGATTGTCCAACATTACCGAACATCCCAATTTTTACTGGGCGACCAACAGTGCCGGCAGGGCCAGAAAAGACATCGTGATTTATCAGTTCCCCTACACGTCCGAGTCTGTTTTCGAGAAGGATTCCCTCATCGCTATCCGTAACCGGGTGCTGGGAGAATACATTACCGGCTCTTTCGACTCGCGCATGACAACAGCTACACGGGCTTATGACCCCGATTACCGGAAGATGGAATATAACGGCATTTTCCGTGCCGAGCTACGTGGATTGTGGGAAATGACCAGCGATATGATGGGAGGGCCATTCGTTTCGCATGCCTTTGTGAATGAAGAGACCAACACGGTAGTGGTGGTGGAGGTCTTTGTTTTCGCTCCGGAAGCCGACAAGCGAAACCTGATCCGCAGCATGGAAGGATCACTCTATACCATCAGTTTTCCCAAAGCGAAAAAGTAAGCGGCTCATCCCGCTAAAACCAATTACCGTTCAACTTAACTTATAACTTCCAACGAACAATGTCAGAACAAATAAAAGTGGGTATCACCCACGGAGATATTAACGGGGTAGGATACGAAATATTGCTGAAAACCTTCGCCGATGAGCGTATGCAGGAACTTTTCGTCCCGGTCATCTACGGCTCTTCCAAATCGGCCTCTTATCACCGTAAAGTACTCGATCACAACCCCGTCAGCTTCCACATTATCAATCATGTGGATGAGTGCAGCCCGGGGAAGATCAACCTGCTCAACTGCGTTAAGGAAGAGGTGAGGATTGAGTTGGGAACGGCAACGGCCGAAGCGGGAGAGTCGGCATTCATCGCTCTCGACAATGCGGCCAGGGACCTTGCCGCAAAAAAAATCGACGTGCTGGTCACCCTCCCCATCAACAAAGATACCATACAAAACGATAAATTCCATTTTCCCGGCCATACCGAGTTTTTGGAGGAGCGTTTTGCCGAAAACAGCAAGGCGTTGATGATCCTGGCCAGCAATTCATTACGAATCGCGTTGGCCACCACCCATATTCCCCTGGCGGAAGTGTCGGGAAAAATATCGAAAGAACTCATCACCGAAAAACTGGACACACTCAATTTCTCCCTGAAGCGCGATTTTCGTATCGAAACGCCGCGTATTGCCGTACTCGGGCTGAACCCTCATGCAGGTGAAAACGGACTGTTGGGAGAGGAAGAACTCCGGGTAATCGCTCCGTCCGTAAAAGAGGCGCAGGATGCAGGCATACTGTGTGCCGGGCCTTTCGCCGCAGACGGATTCTTCGGAACCGGAAGGTACAGGGAATTTGATGCCGTGCTGGCCATGTATCACGATCAGGGGCTGGTTCCGTTCAAGACCATCGCCATGGATTCGGGGGTGAATTTTACTGCCGGCCTGCCCATCGTGCGGACATCTCCCGATCACGGAACGGCATACGATATTGCAGGGCAAAACAAGGCATCGGAAGAATCTTTCCGGCAAGCGATCTACATGGCTATGGATATTTTTACCAACCGCCGCAATTACGATGAAGCCCGCGAGAACCCGCTGCGGAAAATGTTCTTCGACCGCGGAAAAGACGACGTAAGGCTAGACCTGACGGAAGAGGAAGAAGACAAGTAAATTCATATACCCACGAGATTTCCGGTTCAATGAACAGGTCCCCAACAGAGGCAGGCAGCTGTGATTATAAAAAGACAAATGTAAAAGATTTTTTATCTTTCACTAATAAAAGCTCCCCCTTTCCTCATTACTGATGATCTGCGGCCTCACGTTAACCCTGTCGGGACATTACTTCTGATCCATCATTTTATCTGATCGAACCCTTTTCCGTACACCCCAACCACGTTGCTTTGCGAGATGAAAGCATCCTTATCGATGCGTTTAACCAACCGGAAAATAGAAGTGGATTCCGTTTTGCGGGCCAATACGACGAGTACTTTTTGCGGCTGTTTCGAATACCAGCCCGTTCCGTCGATAACGGTGCATCCCCGGTGGAGCTCGGCGTTGATGTGCGAAGCAATTTTCTCGTATTTTGAAGAGAAAATCAGGAACTGCACCGATTGCCGCGCCCCGCTGATGACCATGTCCACCACGTAATACAAGACGGCAATGATGATAAGCCCGTAAATAATTTTCTCGAGGCTCTGAAACAGGAACCACGAGCAGAGGATAATCACCACGTCCACGTACATCAATCCGCGCCCCATACTGACATAACGGTATTTGGTAATAATGGCACCCACGATATCCGTGCCGCCCGTTGTGCTGTTCACCGAATAGACCAGGCCGAGCCCTACTCCGCAGCAAATCGCCCCGATGATGCTGGCCATAAGCGGATCCGCGCTGGGGAGCAGCGAATGTGTCAGGTATTTCTCGGCGATTCCGATAATGAAGGTCAATCCGAATGCGCCGAAGAGTGTTTTAACCACAAAACCACGCCCCAATACAAACCAGGCGATGATCAACAGGACGCAATTGATAACCAGAATGGAAGTCCATACCGGTATGCCGGTCGAGTAGTTGATGAGCAGGGAGACTCCGGCCAGTCCGCCGGTAACGATCTTGTTGGGGATCAGGAAACCGGTCAGTCCGATGGCGTAGAGAACCAGCCCGATTACGACTAACAGGTAATCGCGCCATTCGAATGCTTTAAGGTATTTTTTTGCAGGAAGGTTCATTGAGGTTGATTGTCAGACAACGATATTTACAATTTTCCGAGGCACAATGATCACTTTTCTCGGCGATTTTCCGTCCAGCCATTTCCGGGAATGGGGATGTTCCAGCACCGTTTTTTCAATCTCGGCGTTGGATATACCGGCCGGAAATTCCAGCACAAAGCGTGACTTTCCGTTAAACGAGATGGCGTAAGAGAACACGTTTTCCTTTAAATATTCTTCGTTAAGTTCGGGAAATTTCGCGTCGCAAATGGTCTGGTCATTTCCCAACTTGTGCCACAACTCTTCGGCGATGTGCGGAGCGAAAGGAGCCAGGCAGACCAATAAATCGCCGAGGATGGCTTTTTTATTGCATTTCAGCTGAGACAGCTCGTTGACGCAAATCATAAACGCCGACACGGATGTGTTGAACGAGAAATGCTCAATGTCAAACGACACTTTCTTGATGAGTTTATGCAACGACTTCAACTCCTCTTCTGCTGGATCGTCGTCAGAAACCCAAAACTCCCCGTTGGCGTGAAACAAGTTCCAAAGCCTGCGCAGGAAACGGTGCACGCCGTCGATGCCATTCGTATCCCACGGTTTGGAAAGCTCCAGAGGTCCCAGGAACATCTCGTACAACCGGAGTGTGTCAGCGCCGTAGTTTTCCACGATCACATCGGGATTCACCACGTTAAACATCGATTTCGACATTTTTTCAACCGCCCACCCACAAATGTACTTCCCGTCTTCCAAAATAAATTCAGCGTTCTTATACTCGGGGTTCCAGTTGCGAAAAGCCTCCACGTCCAGCACATCGTTATGAACAATGTTCACATCCACGTGAATGGGCGTGACCTCGTACTGATCTTTAAGGTTCAGCGAGACAAACGTGTTGGTCTCCTTAATCCGGTACACGAAATTGCTTCGTCCCTGAATCATGCCCTGATTAACGAGTTTCCTGAACGGCTCCTGTTCGCACGAGACACCCAGATCGAACAGGAATTTGTTCCAGAACCGGCTGTAAATCAAGTGTCCCGTCGCATGCTCCGTCCCACCGACATAGAGGTCCACGCTCCGCCAATAGCTGTTGGCTTCCTTTGATACCAAGGCCCGGCTGTTTCGCGGATCCATGTACCGCAGGTAGTAGGCCGATGAGCCTGCAAATCCGGGCATCGTACTCAATTCCAACGGATACCCCTCCCTGGTCTGCCAGTTTCTGGCACGGCCAAGCGGGGGTTCTCCCGATTCCGTAGGAAGGTATTTATCCACTTCGGGCAGTTCGAGCGGGAGTTCGCCCTCATCCAGCGTGTAGGGCATCCCGTCCTTGTAATAAACGGGGAACGGTTCGCCCCAATACCGTTGACGCGAGAAAATGGCATCCCTCAACCGGAAGTTCACTTTCCGGAAACCGAGTTTGCGCTCTTCCACCTCCTCAATGGCTTTAACAATGGCCTCTTTTACCGGAAGCCCGTTTAAAAAACCGGAATTCATCAGGATGCCTTCCTTGGCATCGAAACTCTCTTCCGATATATCGCAGCCCTCGATCAAGGGAATAATGGGTAAGTTAAAATGTCTGGCGAAAGCGTAGTCGCGGCTGTCGTGAGCGGGAACAGCCATAATCGCTCCGGTTCCGTAACCGGCCAACACGTAATCCGAAATCCAGATTGGCAAAGGCTCTCCCGTAAACGGATGCAACGCATAAGACCCGGAAAAGACACCGCTGACCGATTTGTCGGCAATGCGCTCCCGCTCCGTGCGTTTTTTCGTTTTCTGGAGGTATGCATCTACCGCTTTGCGTTGTTCGGGGGTGGTGAGCTGTTCAACCAGTTCACTTTCCGGAGCAAGCACCATGAAGGTGACGCCGAAAATAGTATCGGCCCGGGTGGTAAAAATATCGAAGGAGACACCGCCGGGTGTTTCAAATCTCATGACTGCTCCGACAGAACGCCCAATCCAGTTCCGCTGTGTTTCTTTCAACGAGTCCGTCCAATCCACCTCATCGAGCCCGTCCAGCAAACGTTGTGCGTAGGCGGATACACGCAGGCACCACTGGCGCATCTTCTTCTGCTCAACCGGATATCCTCCGCGGATGGATAGCCCTTCGCTCACTTCGTCGTTGGCCAGCACCGTTCCCAACTGCGGACACCAGTTTACCAGGGTATCGCCCAGGTAGGCGATGCGGTAATTCATCAGGATTTCCTGTTGCTCTTTTTCGGTTTTGGCATTCCACTCGTCAGCGGTGAAGCTCATCGGCTCGGTACAAGCCAGGTCCAACCCCGCAGTGCCTTGTTGTGAAAAGATCTCGATCAGCTCATCCACCGGCCTTGCCTGTTGTGCCTGGTTGCAGTAGTAGGAACGAAACATTTTTACAAATGCCCATTGCGTCCATTTATAATATTCAGGATCGCAGGTTTGCACCTCACGGCTCCAATCGTAAGAAAACCCTATTTTGTCCAACTGCCCGCGGTAGCGGGCGATGTTGTTTCGGGTAGTGATGGCCGGGTGCTGACCGGTTTGGATAGCATATTGTTCCGCAGGGAGGCCATATGCGTCGTAACCCATCGGGTGAAGCACGTTGAATCCCTGCAGCCGTTTATACCTCGAATAAATATCGGAAGCGATGTAACCCAGCGGATGCCCCACGTGCAACCCCGCTCCCGAGGGATACGGGAACATATCCAGCACATAAAACTTGGGTTTGGTTGTATCTTCCGTTACCCGGTATACCTCACGGTCGGCCCAATATTGCTGCCACCGTTTTTCTATTTCCCCGAAATTATATTCCATTTTTTCACTTTTAAAAAACGGTGCAAAGATAATGATTTTCCCGCCTAAAAGCTATTCTGCATACATTTTTTCAATCTCGGCGGCATACCGCTGGAGCACGATTTTTCTTCTCAGCTTTAACGTATTGGTCAGTTCGCCCGATTCCATCGTAAAAGGATGGGAGAGCAGCGTTATTTTTTTGATTTTTTCATAAGAGGTGAACTGAGCCTGCAGCAGTTCAATCCGGCCAAACATATAATCGTGAATCGTTTTATTTTCCACCAGTTCTTCGTTTGATCCGCAGGGAATCTGATGTTCCTGGGCGTATCGTTTCAAATGTCCGAAGTCCGGAACAATCAACGCACTTACAAATTTTCGTTCGTCGCCGATCACGGCAATCTGATCGATAAGCTTATCCTCGGTCATCCGGGTCTCAATCATCTGTGGAGCAATATATTTCCCGTTCGAGGTTTTGTAAAGGTCTTTTATTCTTTCGGTCAGGATAATCTCGTTGTTCCCGGTCAGCCTTCCCGCATCACCGGTCCTGAAAAATCCGTCGTCCGTGAATACCGCCGCCGTCTCGACGGGTTTTTTGTAATATCCCTTCATCACGGTCTTGCCTTTCACCAGAATCTCATCGTTTGCCCCTATTTTCACCTCCACTTCGGGCATGACCTTTCCAACGGTTCCAATCGTGAAACCTTTTTCCGGGAAACAGCTAACCGTGGCGGTGGTCTCGGAAAGACCGTAGCCGTATATCAGATGCACATCGATCGATTGCATGAACTCGTTGATCCTGTCAGACAACGGGGCTCCCGCCACGGGGAAAAAGTTTCCCCGGTCGATGCCCACCACCTTCTTGATCAGGTAAAAGACCGTGAGTTTATAGAGCAAGAATTTGAAGGCGACGCCGAACGGCGCCCTTTTCCCCTGATTCTTGTATACGAGGTTATGCTTTCTACCCGTCCTGACACTGTCTTCAAACAACCATTTCAAGGCACCGCTTGAAGTTTCGATCTTTTGCCGGATGCCGTCGTACACTTTTTCCCAAAACCGGGGAACGTTGCTCATCAGGGTAGGACGTACCTGCCTAAGGGTCTGCTGAATCCGGGTGGGATCCCTGTTTACGGCAACAAGTATTCCCTTGTGGAGACAATAATAGGTCCATGCCTTTTCAAAGATATGTGTCAACGGCAGGAAACACATCGAGACATCTTTCTCCGAACACTGGGTCAGCCGCGCATCATGGATCTTGAACGCCTGGATGTAATTATCGTGGGTGAGCATAACTCCCTTGGGTTCACCGGTTGTTCCCGAGGTATAAATGATCGTTGCCAGATCGGAGCCTTTAAGTTGGCGCAGCCGGGCATTGACCAGCGCCAACGATTCGGAATTGTCTCCGGTGGTGATGAAATCATCAAAATAGATGGAAGTCTTGTCTTCGGGCTTCAGCACCACATTCCTGTCGAAGACAATGATCTTTTTCAGTACCGGGCTTTCCTGTTGTACTTTATATGCGTTGTTGTACTGGAACTGTTCCCCTACAAAAATCACTTTTATCTGCGCGTCGTTTACGATGTATTCTACCTGCGACGGCGACGAGGTGGCATATATGGGCGCCATGACCGCGCGATTGGCATAGGCGGCAAAGTCGGTAATAAGGTATTTGGCCATATTCCGGGAATAAATCCCGACATTGTCTTCGGGTTGGATCCGTAGTTCTGCCATTGCCTGAGCGGTTTTCATTATTTTTTCCGAAAACTCTTCCCACGACATCTGTGTCCATCGCCCGTCTGATAATAAAAACTTCAACGCGGTTCTGCTTTTGTACTTCTGCGCCTGATGGTGAACCAGCTCCCCCAAGTGATGATAAGCC
>JBGZJM010000036.1:0-11503 GCA_041848845.1 Petrimonas sp.
CAGAATATGGTTTCAGTATCAGGTTATTAGATAGCCATTTCTTCTGTTTGCAGTTATGGTCGACATTATGCTTTTAATGTGTTAATGAAGCAATGTGTCGATTTCAGACTTTAGTGAAATTTAAAATAAAACAAAAACGGATAATCAGACGTTAATTAGAAGACTTGAAAAAACTTCTAAAAAAATAAAACCGGTTGGCATAAGGGCGTTTAAAAGGAATGCCGGCGGCATGGAAAATTGGCGCGGTTTTTGAGGGATTAAAAAAAGTAGTATTGATGCGCCAGGTCCCCTGGAAGATATAAACAGAACCAAAATAAATTACAAACGATGAAGAATTTAACGTACATTTTAGGATTAGCCGTTATGGGAGTCGCTCTTTCGAGTTGTGGTTACAATACGATGGTAAGCAAACAGGAAGGCGTCAATTCGCAATGGGCAAATGTGGAGAATGCGTATCAGCGCCGTGCCGATCTAATCCCCAACCTGGTGGCAACTGTCAAAGGTTACGCCGAGCACGAGCAGGAGACCTTTACACAAGTAACGGAAGCCCGCGCCAAGGCAACACAGATGACAGTAGACCCGGAAAATTTGACCGAAGAAAGCATTCAGCAGTATCAGCAAGCTCAAAGCCAGCTAGGTTCGGCTATCGGGCGACTGCTGCTTATTCAGGAGAACTATCCCGAACTGAAGGCCAATCAAAACTTTCTGGCTCTTCAGGACGAATTGGCAGGTACCGAAAACCGCATCTCGGTGGAGAGAAACAAGTTCAACCAAACGGCGCAGGATTTTAATGCATATATCCGTCAGTTTCCGCGTGTTATTTATGCGGGATGGTTTGGTTTCAAGCCGAAAGGTTATTTCCAGTCTGCTCCCGGAGCGGAAACGGCTCCCCAGGTTCAGTTTTAAAACGCCATGCCCCGATCATGTTAACTCCGGAAGAATTAAACAGGGTGGTTGAATCCATTCGGGCCGCAGAGGGCAGGACTTCTGCAGAGATTAGAGTCTGCATTGCGAAAAAATGCAAGGAGAATCCCCTGGATGCCGCTTACAAGAAGTTCAGGCAGCTTAAAATGGATGCAACCGCATTGCGGAATTCGGTGTTGATTTATGTGGCGCCCGGCAATCAAAAAGCAGCCGTTATTGGTGACTCGGGAATAGATGAGGCCGCTCGGGAAGGCTTCTGGAATTCGGTACTTGAAGAGATGTTTCCTTTTTTTAAAAACGGACGTATCTGCGAGGGGGTCTGCCGGGGTGTGAGTAAAGTGGGAGAGTTGGTGAAATCGCGTTATCCGGTTTCGGAAAACGACGTAAATGAATTGTGTGACGATGTTGTATGGGATGAAGAGTAGGTTTGCCTTTGTTGTATGTTTTTTTTTACTGTCTTTGGGAATTTCGGCGCAGGATGTTCCTGATCCGATTTATCCGTACCGCCTGGTAAATGATTTTGCCGACGTTTTTTCTGCTGCCGAAAGACAGGCGTTGGAACAGCGGTTACTTGCCTACAACGATTCCACATCCACCCAGATTTATGTGGTGGCTGTGAACGACCTGGGTGGATATCCGGCATCGGATTATGCATTTGTGCTCGGTGAAAAGTGGGGTATCGGGCAAAAGGGTAAAGACAACGGGTTACTGATTCTCATAAAACCGAAGACAGCTGACAGCAGAGGGCAGGCGTTTATCGCCACCGGTTACGGGCTGGAGGGTTTCATCAACGATGCTTTTGCCGGCAGAATAGTCCGCAACAGCATGATTCCCTATTTTCAGGAGAACGACTATTTTGGAGGCGTAAACGCCGCGGTAGATGTGATTGTCGCCCGGTTGTCGGGGGAGTTTGACGCGGATGCCGATGAGCCGGAAGGGGTTCCTGTTTGGACAATTGTGTTGCTTTTCATTGCCGTTTTCATCCTGTTCTCTCTCTTTTCCCGGGGCGGTGACCAGCATATAGGCGGCGACGGGCATCAGAGGAGCGGTGGTGGCCCCCTGTTTTTTCCTCCGTTTTCAGGAGGCAGAGGCTCCGGTTGGGGCGGAGGCTTTGGTGGCGGTGGCGGCGGAAGTTTCGGCGGCGGAGGAGCGGGAGGAAGCTGGTGATGAAGAAACTCATAACCGTTCTTGGCCCCACGGCCAGTGGAAAAACTACGTTTGCGGCTCATCTCGCTTCCCGGCTCGACGGCGAAATTATCAGTGCCGACTCGCGTCAGGTATACCGCGGAATGGATATCGGCACGGGAAAGGACTTGGCGGATTACCGGATTGGAGGCAATCCGGTCCCTTACCACCTGATCGACATTCGCGACGCGGGCGACAAGTACACGTTGTTCAATTATCAGCACGATTTCCATAAGGTTTACAGCGATGTCCTGTCGCGCAACAAGACAGCGATACTGTGCGGAGGTACCGGACTTTATATTGAATCTGTCCTGAAAGGGTACCGTCTGCCCGATGTTCCCGAGAATACCGTCCTGAGGAAAAGGCTGGAACCCAAATCGCTGGATGAACTCACGCGGATCCTCTCTTCCTACAAACCGCTTCACAACACCACCGATACCGACACGAAAAAGCGGGCGATCCGTGCTATAGAAATTGCGGATTTCCAGCGTAAACATCCGGCTTCGGAACTTGACTACCCTCCGGTTGAGAGCGTTATCATCGGGCTGGATATCGACCGGGAGTCCCGGAGACAAAAAATATCTTCGCGCCTGAAAAAAAGGCTGGATGAAGGAATGGTTGCAGAGGTGCAGTCCCTGCTCAACAAGGGTGTTTCTCCCGATGATCTTATTTATTACGGGCTTGAATACAAGTTTGTAACGCTGTATGTGACCGGTAAAATTAATTTCGGGGAGATGTTCTCGGAACTCGAAATAGCCATTCATCGGTTTGCCAAGCGCCAGATGACCTGGTTTCGCGGTATGGAGAGGCGCGGTTTTACCATCCATTGGCTGGATTTCTCGCTGCCGGTGGATGAAAAAATCGAAAAAGCGCTTGTCCATATCCGGAATTCCTGAATTTACCCCTTGCAAATTCCCGGAATATCGACAAAAAAATGTATTTTTGCCGGCATCATTTTTCACACCGTTATTTATTAAAATAGAAATCGATGATTAAAGGTCAATTTCCCGTCGAAAAATTTCATTCTTTGGAAACACCATTCTATTATTACGACATGGATTTGCTGCGTCAAACACTTGACGCGGTAAGAAAAGAGGTCGAAGGCAAGAATTACATTGTCCATTACGCACTGAAAGCCAACGCCAATCCGAGGATATTGCGCGAAATCGCGTCCTATGGCTTTGGAGCGGATTGCGTGAGCGGAAACGAAATACTTAAAGCTCTGGATTGCGGATTTCCCGCGTCGAAAATAGCTTTTGCCGGAGTAGGGAAGACCGACAAAGAGATCCAGATCGGGTTGGATAACGGTATTTTTTGTTTCAATGTGGAATCGTTGCCCGAAATGGAGGCCATCGAGCGGCTGGCTTCCGAAACGGGAAATGTGGCTCCTGTCGCGCTGCGGATCAACCCGAATGTGGATGCCCACACCCACCGGTATATCACCACCGGACTGGAAGAGAATAAGTTTGGGCTTAACGAGCCGGATCTGCCGAAGGCTATTGATTTGATCGGGAAAAGCAGGCATTTGAAGTTGATCGGGATGCATTTTCACATCGGTTCGCAGATTACAGATCTCTCGTCGTTTGAGGATTTGTGTGTGAAGGCCGTTGAATTGCAAAACTGGTTTTCCCGGCAGGGTATTTCATTCGAGGTGCTTAACGTAGGAGGTGGTTTAGGCATTAATTACCATCACCCCAATCATTGTCCCGTTGCCGATTTTGAAGCTTATTTCAGGTTGTTTGGCAAGTACCTGAAACTTCGGGAAAACCAGACGCTTCATTTTGAGCTGGGACGGTCTTTTGTCGCACCGTGTGGTTCCCTTATCGCGCGGACCACATACGTAAAAGAGGGAACCACCAAAAAGTTCCTGATCACGGATGCCGGAATGTCCGATTTGATCCGTCCGGCCCTCTATCAGGCATTCCACCATATTGAAAACATCAGTTCGGACAAAGAGTACGAAACTTACGATGTTGTCGGCCCCGTTTGTGAGTCGAGTGATGTCTTTGGCGAGGCTGTGTTGTTGAATCAATCCCGGCGGGGAGATTTTATCGCTATCCGTTCTGCCGGCGCTTACGGTGAGACGATGGCGTCGATGTACAATTGCCGCGCATTGCCCCGGTCTTATTTTTCCGACTCGTTGTAATTATGAATTTACCCTGCATTTTTAATTTCGATTTTCCGCTTCCCTTTTGGATTATTTCGGGGTCTGTTTTGCTTTTTTTTACGATTCAGTTGGTTTACTATTTGTTGGTTTACAGAAAACCGTATCTTTACGAACGGAAAAGGGATAAATCGCTGCCGGCTTCGGAAAATCCACCTCCCGTTTCGGTGGTTATCGCTTCCAAAAATGAATCTGAAAATCTGGAGAAATACCTTCCGGCCATACTGGAACAGGATTATCCCGATTTTGAGGTGGTCGTGGTAAACATGGGGTCGACGGATGAGACGGATGTATTGCTCAAAGCCCTCAGTCAAAAATATTCCCGTCTTTATCATACCTATGTGCCGGCTGAAGCAGAGGATGTGAACGAGAAGAAGCTTGCGTTGACCTTGGGAATCAAGGCGGCAAAGAACGATATCCTGTTGTTTACGGAAGCTTACTGCGTGCCGGCTTCGGATCAATGGATCCGGGAGTTCGGCCGCGAATTTTCCAAAGGCAGGGATATTGTATTGGGGTTTTGTAAATTACAGGTTGGAAAGAAGGTAGCCATGCGCAAGTTTATCCTTTACGACAACCTGATCCACGGGTTGAAGTATTTGTCGCTCGCTGTTCTCGGAAAGCCGTTTATGGGAATCGGCAGGAACCTGGCGTACCGGAAGGAAATTTTCTTCGGGGAGAAAGGGTTCTCGTCGGTTTTGAACATCGAAGAGGGAGAGGATGACCTGTTTATTAATAAGATAGCCGGAAAAAAGAACGTGGGGGTGGTGGTATCGCCCGAGAGCCTGACACAAAGTGATGTGGTGAACAACTTTTTCACCTGGAGGGCTTTGAAGTCCAAGTACTTGTACACCAAGCAGTTCTATAAAGGAGGGTCGTCTTTTGTTTTCGGTTTCGAAACATTTTCGAAATATTTGTTCTATCTCTCTGTTGTTGCAGGAATTACGTACGGAATAGTCTTTGATAATTATCCGCTCATCGCTTTAAGTGTCTTTTTTCTGATGGTCAGGTTTGTGGTTCAGTTATACGTTATCGGTAAAAGCAGCCGGCTTTTTGATGCCGGAAAATACCACCTCAACCTGTTCTTTTTTGATCTTTTCCAGCCTTTTAACAACTTCAAATTCAGGAAGTACGCCAACAAAAGGAACCGGTTGAGGAGATAAGGGGAGCGGATGCTTTCTGACGGTTGTCTGCCAATCTGACATTTAAAAATTTTGAAATTGTATTTTTCACGGTTAAAGCGGGTTAATCGATTCTTCTTTTAGTTAAAAGTGGCAAAAAAGAATCCTCGGGTTAAACTCTTGTACGCTTTTTGTTTCTACATTTGTGTAAATGTTAAAATTCAAACTTAATAAATAGGAATATGAATACTGGAAACGTAAAAAACATGGCGACAATAGTTGTTGTCGCCATCCTCAGTTCGATAATTACTCTTTTTGGGTACAATACTGTTTCGAAAAACAATTCGAAAGAAATTTCAAATTCTTCCGGGAGTGTCGGACAAAGTGAATATGCCGATTCTTTTGATCAGGACAAAAACGTGAGATTGGCTAGTCTGACTACCCAGCAAGGGTATCCGGATTTTACGGAAGCCGCTGCCAGGTCGGTGAACGGCGTTGTCCACGTTAAGGTGAAATCCATCAGCCAACAGCAGTATATGAATCCGTTCGATTTCTTCTTCGGTTTCGGAGAAAGGAATATGCAGCCCCGCGAACAAATCGGATTCGGGTCGGGGGTTATTATTTCAAAGGACGGATATATAATCACCAATAACCACGTGGTGGAAGGAGCAACCGAAGTAACGGTTTCGCTGAACGACAACAGGGAAATGACGGCCAAAGTTATCGGAACGGATCCGCAAACCGATATCGCCCTGCTGAAAATTGAAGGGGATGACTTCCCTTACCTTACTTTCGGAAATTCCGATGCATTGCAGGTTGGCGAATGGGTTCTCGCCGTTGGAAACCCCTTTAACCTCACCTCGACCGTTACGGCGGGGATAGTAAGCGCTAAAAACAGGGGGAATATTGTCGGCGGAAATTTGGACATCCAGTCCTTTATTCAGGTCGATGCCGCCGTCAACAGAGGAAATAGCGGGGGAGCACTTGTAAACACCCGGGGTGAGTTGGTGGGAATAAACACAGCCATCTTCTCGCAATCGGGCGATTTTAACGGCCTGGCTTTTGCCGTGCCTATCTCTATTGCGGGAAAAGTGGCCGCCGACTTGAAGCAATTCGGAACCGTGCAGCGGGCCGTGCTGGGAATACAAGTGCCGAACATTGAAACGATCAGACGCCAGGATCCTGACAAAGCCAGTGAACTTTCCCAAATTGTAGGCGTTTTGGTGGAAGATTTTGGTGACAGAAGTGCTGCCAAAGCCGCCGGTCTGGAAAAAGGAGATGTCATAAAAGCCATTAACAACGTGCAGATCCGTAATTTTGCCGGATTGCAGGACCAGTTGAGCAGGTATCGCCCCGGAGACAAGGTAAAGGTGACTGTCGACAGAAACGGTAAAGAGCATTCGTATACCGTTGAATTGAAAAACGATGCCGGAAATACGGAAATTCAAAGAAGTTCGGACAGCACGAGTCTGTTGGGCGCCACTTTCAACAGCCTCCCCAACAACAGGAAACAACAGCTCGGAATTAACAGTGGCGTTGAAGTGGCAAGCGTTACCAGCAACGGTCTGTTTAGGAAAGAAGGCATAAACAAGGGGTTCATTATCATGCGGGTAAACAATACCCCCGTAAACAGCGGAGACGAGATCGCCAAGATTGTTTCATCGGTGAGCAGAAGCAGCCAGGACAAAGTTATATTGATTGCCGGTTTTTACCCGAACGGAAGAACTCAATACATTGCGATAGACTTGTCGCAAGGCTCAAAATAGGGCTTCATGTTAATTTAGGTTAATTGGCGGCTTTTTCTGTAACAAAAACATGCCAAAGTGTGTTTCTATAGCAAAGGGTTTGGAGGTATCCAAATCCTTCGCTGTTAACAGCAAAACGATATAAAGAAGGATTAAAATTCTCTTATTGCAAAAAAAACAGTATCTTTGCACCCCGTTTCAAACGTAGAAAGGATAAAATATAATAGATGAGACAATTAAAGATTACAAAATCGATCACAAATCGTGAAAGCGCTTCTTTGGACAAATATCTCCAGGAGATAGGCCGCGAAGACCTGATAACTGTGGAGGAAGAAGTGGAATTGGCTCAGGCAATTAAAAAAGGTGACAGGAAAGCTCTTGAAAAATTGACCCGGGCTAATTTGCGGTTTGTCGTGTCTGTGGCAAAACAATACCAAAACCAGGGGCTAAGCCTTCCCGACCTGATTAATGAAGGGAATCTCGGACTGATAAAAGCTGCCGAGAAATTTGACGAGACGCGGGGATTTAAATTCATCAGTTACGCGGTGTGGTGGATCCGTCAATCCATCCTGCAGGCATTGGCCGAACAATCGAGAATCGTTCGCCTGCCGCTTAATCAGGTGGGGTCTTTGAACAAGATCAGCAAAGCTTTCCAGAAGTTCGAACAGGAGAACGAACGGCGTCCTTCTGCCGAAGAACTGGCCCAGGAACTTGATCTCTCGGTTGACAAGGTGACCGATTCGCTGAAGGTTTCCGGAAGGCATATATCGATGGACGCTCCTTTTGTTGAAGGTGAGGACAATAGTTTGCTGGATGTCCTGGTAAACGACGATGCGCCCATTGCGGACAGGACACTGATTAACGAATCGTTGCAAAAAGAGATTGATCGCGCCCTGGCAACCCTTACCGAACGTGAAAGTGACATCATCAAGATGTTTTTTGGCATAGGTTGTCAGGAGATGACACTGGAGGAAATCGGGGATAAATTTCAACTCACCCGCGAACGTGTGCGCCAGATAAAGGAAAAGGCCATAAGACGGCTTCGTCAGGATTCGAGGAGTAAACTGTTAAAAAGCTATTTGGGCTGATAGAATCATCTATATAATGAAAAAAAATGTGGAAAAATACCCTAAATCAGGTCATTTTTATCATTTTTCTTTAAAAAAACGATTGTGTTTTGGAAATTAGATTTATCTTTGTGATGGTTTCGCTTAAGAAAAGCTAATATTTATTAGTTTTTTGTTCTTTTG
The DNA here is from genome assembly GCA_041848845.1 of Petrimonas sp. Lineage (GTDB taxonomy): Bacteria > Bacteroidota > Bacteroidia > Bacteroidales > Dysgonomonadaceae > Petrimonas. The sequence continues at coordinate 8,387 of JBGZJM010000036.1, forward strand.
CGAACATTTTAAAAATATAACTGTTATAAAACTATAGAACATAGTCAGCAGTATTAACTATAAAACATTAATTATCGAGTTATTGTAATAAAACAAATTTTAATTAGAATTTAAATTTATGAAAAAGTTTAGTTTACTTTTAATTACGGCTCTTTTTGCATTCGGCATGAGTGCACAAGAAGTACAAAACGTTTCCAACGGTACGGTGTACCTGAAGGATAAAGCGAGTGACCATTGGTTCATCGGTCTGGGAGGTGGTATAAACACCTATAACATGAAGAAATTTGACAATATAGGAGATAGGCTCGGCTGGCAAGGCCAATTGAGTGTTGGGCGTTGGAATTCTCCGGTATGGGGTTTTCGTGGAGTAATCGATGCTGGCGAACCTGTTGTTAACTTCAACACGAAAGCTAAAATGAAATGGGTTGGCGGACATTTGGATTTAATGTATAATTTGACAAACGCCACTGTGGGTTATAATCCCGATAGAGTTTACAGCTTTGTACCTTATCTGGGGGTTGGATATATGTATGGTATGAACGAATGGTTTAAAAAACCTAATTCAAGTAATGGTGTACTAAAAGGACAAAACCAGTCGTTAACTTATAACGTGGGTGTTATTAACAACTTCCGCCTGAGCCGCAACGTTAATTTATTTTTGGAAATTGGTTACAGACTGTTGCAGGAATCTTTTGATTTCTCAGCAACTCCCGTAGGGGATTATGAATATGACGGTATGTTAAGCGCTGTTGCCGGGTTGCAATTCGGCCTCGGTAAACAGGATTTCACTCCGGCCGAGTTGATGGATTACAACCTGATCAACGACTTGAACAGCCAGATCAACAGACTTCGCGCAGAAAACGAAGAACTCAGAAAAAGACCGGAATCTTGCCCGGATTGTCCTGAAGTTGCTCCTGCAGTTACTGAAAACGTTTACGTTCCTAACGTGGTATTCTTCCGCATCGACTCTTACAAGATCGACAAGGGCCAGCAAGTAAACGTTTATAACACAGCCAAATATTTGCAAGATAATCCTGGTGCAACCGTTAAGATCGTTGCTTACGCCGACAGACAAACAGGTACGCCTCCATACAACCTGGCTCTTTCTGAAAAACGTGCTAAAGCCGTTGCTGACGCTTTGACTTCGGAATACGGAATTGACAGCAGCCGCATCTCTGTTGACTGGAAAGGTGATACGGAACAGCCTTACGCGGAAAACGACTGGAACCGCGTAGCTATCTTCTTCGCTGAATAATTTAGAAGCCAAGATATACCATTAAAAAAAGCATCTCGGATGAGATGCTTTTTTTAATGGTATTTTAGGCTATCTCACAAAAATTTTCCTATCTTTGCATAAAACAAGACCGATCGGTCGGTTTTTGTTTTGGAGGAGTAAATGATATGAACGCAACAAAGAACTTCATTTTGGAAAAGTCGTTCGGCCTTTTTCTTCAAAAAGGCTATAATGGTGTTTCGATCAGGAATATCCAAGAAGGAACCCTCTTGTCAAAAGGGGCAATCTACCACCATTTCCGTGGTAAAGAAGAAATCTTCACCAAAGCAATGGACTTGTTCTTCTTCCCGGCTCTCAGAAGTTTTCATTATTCTGATGATGAAACAAACACTCCATTGAAGAATGCACTTGATGAAGCCATTGAACACAGAAAGGGACATATCGATAAATTGCGTGAAATGACCGATTTCAAAGTGGATGATTTTTATTTTTTCAAGCTGGCCTTTCAGGTAGAAGAATTTTATCCGGATTTTAAGAGCAAAGTTGAAAGTACATTTTCAGAAGAAGAGAATGAATGGAGAAAAGTGTTGCAAATGGCAGTTCAAAAAGGAGAGATCCGTAGGAATACGGATATCGATTTAACCCTGTCCCTTCTTATGCTTATTCCACGGGGATTGGGATTGAGCATGGCATTTTCTTCCGGTATTTCGACCGACTCACTGAGGGTGATATATGAAAAATTTTATCGGACATTGAAAGAATAATTTTTTTTACCCCGAAACAGACCGATCGGTCGGTATGTGAATCGCCGACAACTGTATAAGTAAATTTCAAATTATATCGTATATGAACCGTATTGCAGAATTTATCGTCAAAAAACGCCTTGCCATCATTACGGCCGGCGTAGCAGTTACGTTGATACTCGGCTATTTTTCGACCAGGCTGACCATCAACTCCAATTTTATGTCCTACTTACCCGATGATGATCGGAAAGTTATGCTGTTTGAGCGAACGGACAGCTTATATGCCACAGGAAATATCATCGTAATCGGGATGAGCAATACGGAAAAAAACATTATAACGCCAGAAGGAATATCGGTTATACGGCAGGTTACCGACTCCGTCTCCGAAATAGAAGGTGTGGAGAAGGTAACCGGCCTGGCCAATGTAATCGATATCAGGCATCGTAACGACGGAGTGGAAATAGGCCGATTGATGGATGAAGAGATAATTCCCGACTCTTTACCCTCCTTACAGTCGTATATTTTGAATAAAGAGATGTATCGTGGCCGACTGTTGTCGGAAGACGGACGAAGCACGGCCATCATTGTTTTTGTCGGAACAGCTGCCGACAAGGAAAAAGCTGCCCGGGAGGTAAATGACCTGCTTGATGAAGTCAGGCGATCGCATCCCGAATTAACTGTTTATTGCGACGGTTTGCCGATGCAGCAACAAAGCCTTACGGAATCGACGGAAAAGGATCTGATCCGGCTTGTTCCCCTTGTCTGCTTGCTGATTGCTCTTATTCTCGCATTGACACTGCATTCGTTGCGAGGCATATTCCTTCCGCTGCTTTCCGTGGCGATGGGCAGCATTTGGAGTATGGGGGCGATGGGACTGTTCCATGTTCAACTTTCTCCCATATCCGGCTCGATTCCGGTTGTCCTTTTTGCCGTAGGATCGGCTTACACAATACATGTTCTGAACTTTTTCAAATTGCTTGAAAACGGCGAAAATCATAAGGAAATCGTCGTAAGGGGAATAACGATTATAGGGGTTCCGGTAATGCTGGCCGGACTGACGACCATTGTCGGTTTCCTTTCATTTATTCCGGGAACATACCTGAGCATCATTCGTGATTTCGGCATTTTTATGGCATTGGG
>JBGZJM010000037.1:0-2756 GCA_041848845.1 Petrimonas sp.
CCGCCTTGTTTTTAGGGAATAAGGTAGAGAAAATCGTGGATGTGGGGGTTGCCGGCATCCACCGCCTGTTCGATAAACTCGACCTGATCAGGGGGGCCAGGGTGGTGATTGTCGTGGCCGGCATGGAGGGAGCTTTGGCATCGGTAGTAGCGGCCCTGGTAAGCAGTCCGGTCATAGCGGTTCCCACCAGCGTGGGTTACGGGGCGAACCTGAACGGCATCGCCGCTCTATTATCCATGCTCAACAGTTGTTCTTCCCTGTGCGTGGTAAATATCGACAACGGCTACGGCGCCGCCTGCCAGGCAAGCAGAATCAATAAAATAAGATAAATCCGTAAAAAAACATTTTTCATCCGCCGCGCTTGAATTTACAAGAAATTTCATGTAATTTTGCCGCACGAAAGTTCTTTTTATCCTTTCTTCAACCGGTAAGGTGCCCCCTAAAAAGGGATAATAGGGAACCACGTGAAAATCGTGGACTGTCGCGCAACTGTAAGCACGACCATAGTTTCCGCCCGTTGTGATCCACTGTCCCGCTTGGCGGGATGGGAAGGATGGCGGAAATCGTGCGAGTCAGGAGACCTGCCTTGATTCGGATTGACAATGCTTCGCGATAAGAGTATGTTGTCAGATTCATCCATTCCTTCCTGTACGGACAGGAAGCAATATATCCCTGCATTTACTTTATCCTTTCTTTTATCGGCCGTTGCATTGCGAAAGTTCGGAAAAGAGCTTTTAGCTTCATGGGTATTCACTTTAAAAGTTAAAAGCAATGCAAACAAACATTTCCGGTTGCCCGCACATGGGTAACCGGTACAATCTAAAGAGATCCGATTGCGGATGGAAAACAAGAGCCGAAGAGTCGCTGACCGGAAGGGCACATGCACTCGGGAAAAAGCGGAAAGGACTATAAGCTATGGAATGGTTCCATTCGCTTCTATTTGAAGATGGTATTGCTCATGCGGTCCTGCTATACGCATTGACTATATCTGCGGGAGTGGCATTAGGAAAGATCAGGATTTTCGGCATCTCCCTGGGAGTGACATTTGTACTATTTGTAGGACTGTTTCTCGGACATCTCGGGTTCAACGCAAACCCGGAAATCATTCATTTCCTGCGGGAATTCGGACTTATCCTGTTTATCTTTTCCATCGGCCTGCAGGTGGGACCCGGCTTTTTCTCCTCGTTTAAAAAAGGAGGGATGAAAATGAACCTGTTGGCCGTTTCAGTCGTGTTGCTCGGCGTCGGGGTCGCCGTCGTATTGTATTATATTCTCGACGGACGCGTATCCATGCCCATGATGGTCGGGATATTGTCGGGGGCGGTTACCAATACGCCGGGGCTGGGGGCGGCACAGGAGACATTGAGGCAATTGTCGGAGTCGGGGGCGGTCGGCGAGGCCCCCCAGATCGCCCTGGGTTACGCAGTAGCCTTTCCGCTGGGAGTAACCGGTATCATCTTGTCGCTCATGTTGATACGCCTTGTTTTCAGGATCGACCTGAAAAAAGAGAATCAAAGGATCAAGGATACGAACGACCCACAGTCGGAAAAGATCGAGTTCCTGACCATCAGGCTGCTGAACAAGCATTTCGACGGGAGGAAACTCCATGATGTCAAGCAGCTTGTGGGACGGAGCTTTATCGTATCGCGCATGATGCGCCGGGGAGATTATTCCGTCCCCGTAGGAAACACCGTATTGAAACAGGGCGATATCCTCTTTGTGATCACTGCCGGAGCAGCAGCCGAAGCCGTCACGGCGTTTCTGGGAGAGACAACGGAGCTGGACTGGAAAGAATCGGACAAGGTGCTGGTTTCGCGCCGGATCGTCATCACCCAAAACAACATCAACGGGAAAACGATAGGAGACCTGCACCTGCGCTCCATACTGGGAACCAATATCACGCGCGTCCACCGCTCGGGCATCGACCTGCTTGCCACTCCCGACCTCGTGTTGCAGGTAGGCGACAAGGTCACGGTAGTAGGGGAGCCGGATGCCATAAAGAAAGTGGAGGATTTGCTGGGCAACGCGTTGAAACGCCTGGACCATCCGCATATCTTGTCTATTTTTATGGGAATCGTATTGGGGGTACTGGCGGGAAGCGTTCCTTTCGAGATCCCCGGTATCCCGATGCCCGTCAGGTTAGGATTGGCCGGCGGCCCGCTGATCGTGTCCATCCTTATGGGACGGTTCGGTTATAAGGTCAAACTGATCACCTATACCACCCAAAGCGCCAACCTGATGTTGCGCGAAGTAGGCATAACCCTTTTCCTGGCAAGTGTGGGCCTTGCCTCGGGAAACCGGTTTGTGGAAACCGTCGTCTCCGCCGACGGGTTGATCTGGATCGGCTGCGGTTTTGTCATCACGACGGTTCCGCTACTGCTTACAGGATGCGTGGCCAGAAAGATGCTCCACTTGGATTATTTCACCTTGACGGGACTGTTGTCGGGAAGCACGACCGATCCTCCGGCGTTGGCTTATTCCAATTCCATATCAGATAACGATGCCCCGGCTGTGGCCTACTCTACCGTTTATCCGCTGACCATGTTCCTGCGGGTAATATTGGCGCAGATACTGATCCTGCTGTTTCTGTAATGCATTCTCCAATAAATTTTAGAAAATACGGCCGTTTTATTTTCAAAAATTTATTGAATATTATCCCAAAAATATTCTACCTTTGCCTTGAATTTTGGTGTTATTCGTTTCATACGGTTTCGGAATGAGTAATGAAAAGGGAATCAGGTGCAAATCCTGAACAG
>JBGZJM010000038.1:0-24898 GCA_041848845.1 Petrimonas sp.
AATCAAAGAAGATTGCCTACATCGACATCAATCCCCAATTATCCGAAAACAAACGCCTCAAAAAACAGTTCACTACCGACGGCGTTCATCTTACGGAAGCTGCCTACAATATCTGGGCGGAAGAAATCAAAAAAGTATTGAACTCAAAAAAATAATCAATCGTGAAATGAACATGTAAATATTCCTTATTTAAAAGACTGACAATATGTTGATTTCATCCAATAAAATTAATAACGTTATGAGAAAAATAATTCTTTATTTCATCTTTTTGACATTCATTTTTCCATCGGCAAAAGCTCAGTATCAACCCAGTTGGCAGTCGCTCGATACGCGCGAAACACCCTCTTGGTGGACTGATGCCAAATTCGGTATTTTCATTCATTGGGGGGTATTTTCGGTTCCGGCTTATGCGCCTATGGACGAGGTAGATGGCGTTTACGAAAAATACTCCGAACATTATTACATTCGGCTCTTAACCGGTAACAAGCTGTTTACCGATTTTCACAACAAATACTTCGGCGAAAATTTCAGTTATGCCGATTTCGCGCCCATGTTCAAAGCCGAATACTTCAATCCCTACGCCTGGGCGGAGCTCTTCAAAGATGCCGGCGCCAAATACGTAGTACTCACATCCAAGCACCACGACGGCTTTTGCCTGTGGCCAAGCACGCAGACACCCCATTGGAACAGCGTGGTCATGGGTCCTCACGTCGATATCATCGATACGCTTTCGCAGGTTGTGCGCGATACCGGATTGCACTTCGGATTATATTATTCGCTGCTGGAATGGGCGCATCCGTTGTACTCCCCGGCTACGATTGACAAATGGGTGGATACGCACATGATTCCTCAGATGAAAGAGCTGGTAAACAATTATCAACCCGAAGTGATTTTTGCCGACGGCGAATGGGATTACGACAGCAAAACCCTGAAAAGCGAAGAATTTCTGGCTTGGCTGTATAACGAGTCGCCCGTGAAAGAATCGGTTGTGGTAAACGACCGCTGGGGCAAGGAAACCCGCAGTAAACACGGCGACTATTACACCACCGAATACGATTTGATTCACGACCAAATAGGCATCGGCGACAAAGCCGAGCATCCATGGGAAGAGAGCCGCGGAATGGGCACATCGTATGGTTTCAACCGCTTTGAAACTCCTGCGCATTACTCCTCGTCCAAACAGTTGATTGATATCCTTATCGAGAAAGTTTCAAACGGCGGGAATTTTCTCCTGAATGTCGGTCCCGATGCAACCGGTATGATACCCGTAGTGATGCAGGAAAGACTGTTGGATATCGGCAAATGGCTGAAAGTAAACGGCGAAGCCATCTATTCCTCACAGCCGTGGCACAACGGCAGTAAACAGGCAAACGAAAATATCGCTTTCACCCGACGAGACGGAAACTTATACATTATCCTGAAAAAATGGCAAAAGGAGCCGCTCGTAATCTCCGGTTTGCAGCGAGCGGGAAAAGTGGAACTGTTGGGCTACGGCGGAAAAATAAACTCCAAGCTCAGCAACGGAAAACTATCCGTCGAGATGCCGTGTCCGGCAATTGACGAACTCCCTTCGCCGCATGCTTGGGTATTTAAAGTAACAAATTTTGCGGAATAATTCAACCAGCAGGATTACAGGAGAAACTTTCCGTTCGGATTTTCAAGGGAAGACGGTAAATTGCGTTTTGTTTAAACTTCTGTGATATATAATCTAATTTAAGTTTCGCAAGTTTTCATATTTAACACTAACGTTTGACTTACGCTGCTTTTGCGACCCATCTGCCGCTTGCCTGTCAAAAGAAAAGAACTTGCTTTACTTCAAACAGCGTCTCTTTTTTAATGCAAGAATGCGTGGGATGTCCCGTTGCGGTCACAGGGAGGATTACCTGTTGGCGAACATCTGGTTCGCCTGCGCCCGACAATCGGATACCTGCCTGCCATTATTGCCACGACAAACAAACTGGGGAGAATACTCTACACAACGGTCAAAAACAAAGTAGAATTTGACGAATCTTTTACCCGAACAAACAAAGTAAAAATCTTGAAAAGAAATTTATTGAGAACACAAAAAACGCTTGACAAACTTAAAAATCAACTAAATAAATGCGCGTAATGGCATTTGTTATACAAAAAGAAGATAAGAATTTGGGATGAAATAATGGATATTCATTTTGTCAATCCGTAAGAAAATAATATCTTTGTACCGGTAAATGACGAGGGGAGCACTGGAATGCTCCTTTTTTTGTTTGTTTGCATGTGCACATGATGGAGAAAAACGAGATAAAAGCACTGGCCGAAGAGTTTTTAAAAGACTCTTCCGACTACCTGGTGGATGTTATTGTTGCCGCCGGCGGCACGATAACGGTCGAGATTGACAACGACAACGGCGTCAACATAGACGACTGTGTGAAACTGAGCCGCCACCTCGAATCGAAACTCGACCGGGACGTTGAAGATTTCGAGTTGACAGTCACCTCTGCCGGATTGACATCTCCGTTTAAAACCCCCCGTCAATATAAAAAATACGAAGGAAAAGAGATTGAAGTGCTTACCCGGAAAGGAGAAAAACTGAAGGGAACCCTGAAAACCTCAACCGAGAAGAACTTCTCCGTTGAGGTTGCCAGAATGGTCAAGCCGGAAGGAGCAAAGCGAAAAACGGAGATAAAAGAAGAACGGATCTTCCCTTACGACGAAATAAAATATACAAAATACATCATTAAGTTTTAGCAACGGTTTCCCGGGAAAAAGAAAGGTAGAGACCGGAAGCAGGAATAAAAAATTACAGAATATGGGCAAAAAGAAGGAAACAATCAGCCTGATAGATACATTTTCAGAATTCAACGAGTTGAAGAACATTGACAAAGCCACCATGATAAGTGTGCTCGAGGAGTCGTTCAGAAGTGTGATCGCCAAAACGGTGGGGACGGATGAGAATTTCGACATCATCATCAATCCCGACAAGGGAGACCTGGAAATCTGGCGCAACCGGGTTATCGTTGAAGACGACGAGCTCCAGAATCCCAACATGGAGATCAGCCTGACCGAAGCGCGCAAAATAGACGAAGACTTTGAGGTGGGTGAAGAGGTTACCGACGAACTTCAACTGGATGACTTTGGCCGCAGAACCATATTAAATCTTCGTCAAACGCTGGCTTCAAAAATCCTTGAACTCGAAAAAGACAACCTTTACAACAAATACAAGGAGAAAGTAGGCGAAATCGTGTCGGGTGAGGTTTACCAGGTCTGGAAAAAAGAACTGCTGCTTCTCGACGACGAGCATAACGAACTTATTCTGCCCAAGACCGAACAGATCCCCAGCGATTTTTTCCGCAAGGGAGAACATGTCCGCGCTATCGTTGCCCGGGTTGAAAATAAGAACAACAACCCCAAGATTATCCTTTCGAGGACATCGCCCGTATTTCTGGAAAGATTGTTCGAAATGGAAATCCCTGAGATTAACGACGGGCTTATCACCATCAAAGGTATTGCCCGCATCCCGGGAGAACGGGCCAAAGTGGCTGTTGAGGCCTACGACGACCGCATTGATCCGGTTGGGGCCTGCGTGGGGATGAAAGGGTTCCGTATTCACGGAATTGTACGCGAGCTTCGCAACGAGAATATTGATGTGATCAACTATACAAACAACACCAACCTGTTTATTCAGCGGGCGCTTAGCCCCGCAAAGATCAACTCCATCTCCGTTAAGGAGGAGGAACGCCGCGCCGAGGTATTTCTCTATCCCGAAGAAGTCTCCCTGGCCATCGGCAAAGGCGGGGCAAACATTAAACTGGCATCCATGCTGACAGGGTACAACATAGAAGTTTTCAGGGAGATCGACGATTTCGACGAAGAGGACATCTATCTGGACGAATTCCGTGATGAAATTGACGGATGGGTGATCGATCAGCTCAAACGAATCGGTTGCTCAACGGCCAAAAACGTGTTGGCCATGCCGCGCGAAAAGCTCATCAAGGAAGCCGACCTGGAAGAGAACACCGTGGACGAGGTATTGAAGATTCTTCGTTACGAGTTTGAAGAAGATGAAGATACTACCGACGAAGAGCCGGAGAAGCAAGACTGTTAAACTGTTCACAAAACCCATAAATTAAGAAAGGACACACTCAACTATATGGCTGAAAGATTAAGTAAAGTAGCTCGGAATTTAAATGTAGGGATCAACACCTTGGTTGAATTTTTGCACAAGAAAGGAATTACTGTTGAAGCAAATCCCAATACAAAGATTGAGGAAGAACAGTATAATTTGTTGGTTGCCGAATTCAGCAAGGACAAGAAAATTAAAAAGGAGGCCATTGAAAATCTCGAAAGGATGCACCGCAAGGATGATAAACGGGAGACAATTGCCATCGAAGGGTACGAGATAGAGGAAAAACCCAGGAAGAAGATAGAAAAAGAAACCATAAAAACCGAAATCCCGGATGACCTGAAACCGAAATTCAATGTGGTGGGAAGCATCGATTTGGATGAGCACAAAAAATTGAAAAAAGAAGCCGAAGCCAAGCCGGAAGAAGTTGAGGCAGAAGTTGAAATTGAAGTTGAGGTAAAAGAAGCAAAACCGGAAGAACCGGTACAAAAAGAAGAAGAGGTTGAAACGGTTATACCGCAGCCGGTGGAGCCGGAGAAAACTACAGTTCCCCACGACGAGGCACCTGTTGTAACGGAAGCCCCTTCATTTGAGACTGAAGAACGCCCGGAAGCAACGGATGAGGAACAGGAAGACGACCCCGTCCGGGAAGAAGAAACAGAAGCAGAGGAAGACACAACTCTACCCGACAAGACATCGGATGAAGTGTTTCGCATACATAAAGAACTGAAGGAACCCAATATCGTGGTGAAAGGCTCCATCGACCTGGAGGCAATAAACGACAGGACCCGGCCGCCCCGTAAATCCAGGGCGCAACGCAAAAAAGAACGCTTAGAGCGGGAGAAAGAGCAAAATGCCAAGAAAGCGAAAGAAGAAGCCGTAAAAAGCCTGAAAAAAGAATCGATCGAAGAAAAAGAAAAGAAGAAAGGGGCGGTAATCAATACGGCCGAGGAAGACAGCAAGAAGAAAAAACGCAAACGCATCGATAAGGGCAAAGTCAATATAGAAAAGGCCGGAGTCCACGGGGAAGGCATCCGCCGGGATAAAAAAGTTCTCCGGAAACCGATAAAAGCGGAAGTCAGCGAAGAAGACGTTCAAAAACAAATAAAGGAAACACTTGCCCGATTGACCGAAAAACGCGGAGGGAAAGGCGGAGCAAGGTATCGCCGCGAAAAACGGGAAGCCGTTTCCCAACGACAACGCGAAGAGATCAAACAGCAGGAACGCGAAAGCAAGATATTGCAGCTTACCGAGTTTGTTACGGCAAATGACCTGGCAAACATGATGGATGTTCCCGTTACCAGCGTCATCGCCACCTGCATGAACCTCGGCGTTATGGTGGCCATCAACCAACGCCTCGATGCGGAAACCATCAACATCGTTGCCGATGAATTCGGCTACAAAACCAAATTCGTGAGCGCCGACGTTATCGAAGCCATAGCAGAAGAAGAGGATAATCCCGAAGATTTGTTGCCACGGCCACCAATCGTTACCGTTATGGGACACGTTGACCACGGCAAGACATCCCTGCTCGACAGTATCCGGAACACCAACGTCATCGAAGGGGAAGCCGGAGGGATTACCCAGCACATCGGCGCATACAACGTGAAACTGCCTGACGGCAGGAAAATCACGTTCCTGGACACTCCCGGCCACGAGGCATTTACCGCCATGCGTGCCCGCGGGGCCAAAGTAACGGATGTGGCCATCATCATAGTCGCTGCCGACGACAATGTGATGCCCCAGACTGTCGAGGCCATTAACCACGCCGGAGCCGCGGGTGTTCCCATTGTTTTTGCCATCAACAAAGTGGACAAGCCGGGAGCAAATCCTGAAAAAATAAAAGAGCGACTGGCGGAAATGAACTACCTGGTAGAAGATTGGGGCGGAAAATACCAGTCGCAAGACATCTCTGCCAAAAAGGGAACCGGCATCAACGAATTGCTCGAAAAAGTGCTGCTCGAAGCGGACTTGTTGGAACTTAAAGCCAATCCCAACCGGAAAGCATCGGGTTCCATCGTGGAATCGTCGCTCGACAAAGGCCGGGGATACGTGGCAACCGTTCTGGTGGAAAACGGAACGCTCAGGCAGGGCGATGTGTTATTGGCCGGATCATACTACGGACGCGTAAAAGCGATGTTCAACGAGCGGAACCAGAAAATCAACGAGGCAGGGCCGTCAGAGCCGGCACTGGTGCTCGGACTGAACGGCGCACCGCAGGCCGGAGATACGTTCAACGTCATGGAGAGCGACCAGGATGCGCGCAACGTTGCCGCACGCCGCGAACAATTGCAGCGCGAACAATCGCTGCGTACGCAGAAGATGCTTACCCTGGATGACATCGGCCGCAGGATAGCTATCGGCAACTTCCAGCAGTTGAACATCATTGTGAAAGGCGACGTGGACGGTTCGGTAGAAGCGCTTTCGGACTCGCTTATCCGCCTGTCTACCGAAGAAATTCAGGTGAACGTGATACACAAAGCCGTAGGCCAGATCTCGGAATCGGACGTTACCCTCGCCGCCGCATCAGACGGGGTTATTATCGGATTCCAGGTCCGTCCTTCGCTGGGAGCGAGACGTGAAGCGGAAAAACAAGGTATCGACATTCGCTTGTACTCCATTATCTACGACGCCATCGAGGAAGTGAAGGCCGCCATGGAAGGTATGCTTTCGCCCGATATTAAAGAAGAAATTACAGCGAACGTAGAGGTGCTTGATGTCTTTAAGATCACGAAGGTAGGCACCGTAGCCGGTTCGGTGGTGCGTGACGGAAAAATAAAACGCACCCATAAAATTCGTCTTATTCGGGACGGAATTGTTATCTTTACTGGCGAATTGGATTCACTGAAACGGTTCAAGGAAGATGTCAGGGAAGTTGCGTCCGGGTACGAATGCGGTATCAGTATCAAAAACTTCAACGACATAAAAGTGGGCGACATCATTGAATCTTACGAACAGATAGAAGTAAAAAAAACGTTATAACCAGTTGACATTGTAATTTTAATTCCTTTACTTAGCCGCATTCCGCCGGAAGCGGGATGCGGCTAAAACACACAAGGAGAAAATTACAATTGCCAACCCGGGTTACGGTATAAAACAAAATTTATTTACGTCTAAAATTAGGATTATTATGAACAAAACAAAGTTGATAAGCCTGGGTGTTCTTTTTTTAACCCTGAGCGCCACTCTTTCGGCCCAACATTCACAAGTAACTGTTGCTTATGTGAATACAACCGACTTACTGAATGATTTCCCGGCAAAAGAAGCGGCCACACAAAAACTCATCGCGTTAAGTGAAAATTATAAAAAAGAACTCGAGCTGATGCAAAACGAATACAACAAAAAATATTCGGATTACATCACTTATCAGAGTTCATTGGCCGAAAACATCAAATTGCGCAGGATGCAAGAACTGACCGAACTGGAAAACAAGATGCAGCAGTTTATGCAATTGGCCCAAAAAGACATCGAGCAGCAGGAAAAAAGCATGCTTGAGCCGTTGAAAAAACAAATCTCCGATGCCATCCGCCAGGTAGGGGTCGAACAAAATTTCACGGTTATCTATGATCTTGCCAACCCGGGAATCGCATTTGTAAATCCGGCAGCAGTAGATGCCAATCCTCTGGTTAGAGCAAAATTAAGATGAATGGCCCCATCGGCATTTTCGATTCCGGGTATGGCGGACTCACCGTATTGTCCGAAATTAAATCGTTACTCCCTCAATACGATTACATTTATTTGGGCGACAATGCGCGGGCACCTTATGGAAATCGCTCTTTCGAAATCGTTTATCAATTTACAAAAGATGCTGTAAAGTGGTTTTTCGGACAAAACTGCCACTTGGTTGTTTTAGCCTGCAACACCGCATCGGCAAAAGCGTTGCGAACCATTCAACAGGTAGATTTACCCGCAATGGATCCCTCGAAAAGAGTGTTGGGTGTCATTCGCCCTACGGTCGAAGCCGTTGCCGGCTTCACAAAGACAGGCCATATCGGAGTGTTCGGGACATCAGGCACCATAAAATCCCAATCGTACGATATCGAAATTGCCAAACTGCATCCTCACCTGAAAGTGACGGGCGAAGCCTGTCCGATATGGGTTCCCCTGGTGGAAAACAATGAATTTGACAAACCCGGGGCCGATTATTTTGTAAAGCAACACATCGACAACCTGCTCAAAAAGGATGAACACATCGACACCATTATTCTGGGTTGCACGCACTATCCGCTGTTAATCAACAAAATAAAACGGTTTTTACCTCAGGATATTCAAGTTATATCGCAAGGAAAATACGTGGCGGAAAGCCTGAAGGACTACCTTCAGCGTCACCCGGAAATGGAAAAAAGATGCTCCAAAAACAGCACGGTGAAATACTTCACGACCGACCTGCCCGGGAAATTTGCAGATATGGCGTCCCTGTTTCTGAAAGAGAACATCGAGGCTCAAAAAATAAACATCGATTGAATTATGTTAAACGGGTTTGATCTTATCATACTTATTCTCCTGCTTGTAGCGTTTATAAACGGATACCGGAAAGGGCTGATTACGATGCTCGTCGGGCTGGCAACCGTCATTCTCGCTGCCGTCTTTGCCGGTAAATTGGCTCTTGCCGTTCTGCCTTATCTCCAAAAAACGTTCGACTTCTCTCCGCAGGTTGCCCATGTATTCTCTTACGTGGCCGCTTTTCTGGCCATAGCGGCCGTTGTTTCATTAATCGGTTTTCTCGTACAGAAACTGTTCGAGTCGGTAAACCTCAATTTTATCAACCGCATCCTGGGAAGTGTGGTTTCCATAGGGACGACCGTCGTCGTTTTAAGTATCCTGCTTAATCTTATCCTTATGCTCGACGGAGAAGAAAAAATCATTAAACCCGATCTAAAACAGAAATCCTTTTTTTATGAAAAGGTCCGTGTTGCGGTCCCCGCCATCGTTCCCTACCTGAATAAGAAAGTGAGGGAAGAGTTTATTCCGGAGAAATACAGAAAACAAATCGAGGATTCAGGCGGCATAAACTACGATACGGAAGACGGGCAACCCATTGATTCCGCTTTTCAGAAAAAATATTTCGAAACCGATTCGATTTAAAAACCTCACATCATGCTGATTCACAAGGAAGGGAGAAAAACGCTGTTTGTCACAACCGTTGTTTTGGCATTATTAAACGGCTTCATGTTCCGTTTCTTCCCGGAAAGTCCGTTTTCTTTTGTCCTGTTGTTTATTTCAGTGGTCGTTTTTGCCCTGATGATGAATTTCTTCAAAAAGCCGAGCCGCGTTTACGAAGGGGATTTGCTGGATTATGTGAACGCGCCTGCCGACGGGAGAATCGTAGTGATTGAAAAGATCTTTGAAAAAGAATACTTCAACGAAGAGCGGATACAAATTTCCATCTTCATGTCGTTTTTCAATGCTCATTCAAACTGGATGCCCGTCACGGGAAAAGTAGTGCACTGCTCACACGAGAAAGGCAATTTCCACGCGGCATACTTGCCTAAATCGAGCCACGAGAACGAGAGAAGCAACATCATCATTGAGACGCCCGACGGGCACCGTGTACTTACCCGGCAAATCGCCGGTGCGGTGGCGCGCCGGATCGTCACCTACGTCAGGGAAGGCGAATATTACCATATCGGAGACCGCCTGGGTTTTATCAAACTGGGCTCCAGAATGGATGTCTTTCTACCCATCGACAGCGAGATCCTGGTTCAGATAGGCGATGAGGTACGGGCCAACGAGACGCTGCTGGCACGGTTGCCGGAAAAACTTAAAGGGGATGAAAAAACAGATTCCTAACATAATTACGCTGCTGAACCTGTTTTCGGGTTGCATTGCCATTGTCATGGCATTCCAGGGAAATTTCCCGGCGGTCGTCATCTGGGTCATACTGGCGGCAACCTTCGATTTTTTCGACGGCTGGGCCGCACGGTTACTGGGAGTTTCTTCCAAGATCGGAGTAGAGCTGGACTCTTTGGCCGACATAGTCAGTTTCGGGGTTGCGCCCGCGTCCGCCGCCTTTATGCTGTTGCGGGATTTTACGCTTTTTCCCCTTTTTCTTTCTCAACCGGAACCGGTCATACCCTACCTGGCCTTCCTGATTCCGGTTTTCTCGGCCTACAGGTTGGCAAAATTCAACATCGACGACCGCCAGACAACTTCATTTCTCGGCCTTCCTACACCCGCCAACGGATTGTTTTGGGTAAGCTACGCATACGGCACGCACCCGGCGGCTGCCGTCAACGGATTTTATTTCTACCTGACCGTGGCTTTTATTCCGGTTCTCTCCATACTGATGATTTCCGAGATCCCCATGTTTTCTCTCAAAATAAAAAACCTGAAGATCAGAGGCAATGAGAGACAGCTATTGCTCGTTGCGGTGATGGTCGCGTTTGTTTTGCTCTGGGGAATTACGGGGATAGCTTGGGGAATTCTGGCGTACATTGTTATTTCAATAGCCACAATGAGAAAAAACAAAGTCATTCGTTAATTTTTCAAAAGCGCTGAAATACATTGAATTATTCCTCTTATCTTTACATGTATTTTTGAATTAAATGACTAGAAAATGGGATTCTTAATTAAGGTCTTACTGGTATTCGCAGTTATTTACATGGCAATCAACTTCTTGGGGCGTGCTCTTTTCGGAACCCAACGAAAACCTCAAGCCGGCCCCTACAGCCGTCATGCGCGACAACAGCAGCATGAGCCGGAAACACAGGAAGAACGGATCCTCGATTATCAGAAAAAAAGTTTTGAAACTACCGATGCCGTTGACGTGGAGTTTGAAGAGATTAAACAGGAAGACTCGATGTAACGTCCATTCTTGTAGTAATGCAGCCGTTTGATAAATATCAGGCGGCTTTTTGTTTTGCTTTACTTGTGGATTCAATTATTTTCCGAGTAACCTAAGGGCGAATTCATAAGCCTTTTCCCACTGCTCGGGGTATGTCCAGTGCCCTGTTTCTTCGGCAAGGAAAAGGATCTTCGAAGCCGTGATCACGTTGTAAGCCGCATACATGGAGGTAGGCGGACAGGTTACATCATTGTATCCCCATGAATAGAATCCGGGCACTTTCAAATGACGCGCAAAATTAACAACATCATAATATTTGCTGGTTTCAATTTTCTGCGGCGTATTGTTGAACGAAAGGTTGGCGGCGTTGAAAAGATGAGGCCATCCTCCCGCGCGATTGTGCAAATAACCGGTAACGTCGGAAAGAGCAGGATAAAAAGCGACCAGTCCTTTTATCCGGTCATCTAAAGCAGCGGTAACGATAGACAAAGCACCGCCCTGACTTCCTCCCATCACTACGATATTATTTCCATCGAATTCGGGCAAACTGAAGATATAATCCACTGCACGTACACAACCTAAATAAACACGTTTATAATAATAACGATCTTTGTCATCCAGGTTATAATTCTGATAACCATCGAGCGATGCCGTCCTGATATTATCGTACACCGATGCATCCAGGGTTACCGGAATACCATGAATACCGATCTCAAACGTGATCACACCTTTTTCAGCGTTGCCTACATCACCGTAATAGCCGCGCACCCCGGCTCCCGGTACGCGTAAGATAGCCGGGTATTTTCCCTCCGCCTTGGGGACGCACAAGATACCGAACAAACGGCTCCCCGGCTTATGGTTCTGTATGTTAACCTCATATACATTTACTTTTTCCGTGCAACGCTCGGGCAACAACCTGACTTTTGCATCCATGGGTATTTTTGCATTCGCGGCCTTTGCTTCATTCCAGAATCCGATAAAATCCTTCGGTTCCTCCGTTGTCGGACGAATCTCTTCCGGATCAAAGGCGGCCGTTGCCAACCCCGCATATTCTTTTCCCTCGTAGGTGGCCACCACCCTGCAACGTAAAAATCCCGCCTCTTTCAGGGTACCGCCATCAAGTACCGCTGTCCCGTTTTTCAACACGATATTTTCTTTCTTTAAAGGAGGCATCATCTCGGGGCCTATCTCGTACCAAACAGATACATTCCGCACGGGGATATTGTTCTTGGTAACGGACAGGTTAAATTTGACCTTTTCGTCGGGTTTATATACCCAGTCACTCTTTTCGGGCGCTATATTCACTTCAATCAGTGTTTGTGCGGGTTGCGCCAAAAGACTTGAAACGAAAACAACAATGAAAATTGAAGATGCGATAATTTGCTTTGAGGGCCTCTTCATGCGATTAATTTTTTTAATCATGTCCGAAACTTTTTACCATTATTTTTAACGGACAAGAAACTGTTTTGAATCTTTCCGGCCCGTCTTAATTCATTTACAAGGCAAATGTAATACATTATGATGAATAAAACAATCAGGGCCGAAGAAAATAACGTTCGCCGGGTAATCGGGCGTGTAAAAGGTGATTAATCCCTGCAAAAGCGGAATAAACCTGTGATGGGCCGCACAATTTTTCCGCCGGTTTTCCGTTATACTTTCAATGGAAAAGCGGCGTTTTGCTTTTTTGTCGGCAATTTCCCTGTTCTGCATTGTTCAAATGCAAGCGCAATGGGAGGTTCCGTTCAGTCAATTCTGGACGGTAAAGACTTATTACAACCCTTCTTTTGCCGGCGAAACCGGTAAAATCCGGGTTTCGGGAATCTATAACCAGCGGTGGACAAACATTAAAGATGCGCCCAGACACCTTTTTCTTTCGACGGATATGCCGGTTGAGTTTTTGGGGCTACAACACGGCATCGGTATTCAAACGCTCACAAACGCGGCCGGGAACAAACAAAACACCCTCTTCGCCGCCCAATACACGTTTAACCGAAAAATCGGAAAAGGAATACTGCGTATCGGCGTTCAGGCGGGGATGCTGGAACTTCATTTTGATGCCTCTTCCCTACAGTTGACCACCGACTCGGCGAAAAACAACCGGAAAACCGTCAATACCCATCTTACGGATAAAAAAGCCCTCGACCTGAATGCCGGAATTTCGTGGACAACGCGGAATTTTCACGCCGGCGCGGCAGTCATGCACCTTAACCAGCCGTCGTTTTACACGACGCAAAGTCCTGTTCCTCCGGAAAACGTGAAGGCCGATTCAATCCGTTCAAGGATCCCCCTGTCGTATAATTTTATGGCCGGATGCAATATAAACGTTTTTCATCCGTTAGTTGAAGTACAGCCGATGGTTCTCTTGCTGACGAACTTAACCGGCACCCGGCTGCACACAGCCGTGCGAATGGTGTATAACAAGAAGTACGGGGCAGGCGTGTCACGAAACGGTAAAGAAGGGTATTCCTTATTTGCCGGGACCGTTATAAAGAACATTGAAATGGGTTATGCTTACAACGGGTACACATCAGGCATAGGAAAAGGAAGCGGCGGTAGCCACGAAGTGAATTTCAGGTACCGGTTCCCGGCAGATTTGTTCAGGAGGGGACCGATGCCCTACAAAAGTATCCGTCTTCTTTAAAGTTTGTAGTAATTACCGGTTACGGAACAGAAGGCAGAACAGTTTCCCGGCTCATCATCACATTGAATTATAAATTATGAATTATGCATTATGAATTATAAATTAATTCCGGTCCTGATTCTCATTGCGATAACTTCCTGCGGCCGCCGGGGTATCGGAATCAGCACGGGAGGAGAGCTGACAGGGGTTCCCGTAGGAAAAGTCTGGAATGAACCTACGCCCTACAACATGGTGCTGGTTACACGGGGCTCTTATCGAATGGGACCCGGGGAGATCGATTCGTTATGGGGAATGAATGTTCCCACACGCGGCGTGTCGGTGGATAACTTCTGGATGGACGAAGCGGAGATTACCAATTCGCAGTATAAGCAATTTGTCTTCTGGGTACGCGACTCCATCATCCGCGAACGCCTTGCCGACCCGGCCTATGCCGGAGACGACCTTTTCAGGATTACCGAAGACGAATACGGCGAACCCGTACAACCTCGTCTCAACTGGAACATCCCCATTCCCTGGACAAGAAATACCGAAGAAGAGGAAGCCGCCATCAACAGCGTGTACATTACCCATCCGATTACCAAAAAGAAGATGCTGGATGCCCGGCAGATGAATTTCCGCTACGAATGGTTTGATGCTGCCGAAGCGGCAAAACGCCAAAACAGGCTTGATCCGCGGGAGAGAGTTTTGAATACCGATATCGCCGCAAATCCGGATGAGGTGATCCTGATATCGAAAGACACGGCATATATCGACGGGGAAGGACGTATCGTGAACGAAACCGTTACGCGTCCGTTAAGCAGTTTGTACGATTTCGTACACACCCGGATAGTAAACATCTATCCCGACACCACCTGCTGGGTGAACGACTTCAGCAACGCCAACAATGAATACTACATGCGCAACTATTTTTCTCACCCCGGCTACGCCCATCATCCCGTGGTGGGCGTTTCGTGGGAAGCCGCAACCGCGTTCTGCGAATGGCGCACCCTGTTTCTTCGCCGGGGATTGCAACGCCGGGATGTCAAGGTCGAAAAATACCGCCTCCCCACCGAAGCCGAATGGGAAATGGCCGCCCGAAGCGGAAAAACGGAAAACAGGTATCCCTGGGGGCCAAACGCCGCTCAACCCGAGGAAGATTGTTATCAGGCAAACTTCAAACCGGGAGAAGGCGCGTATGCCGCCGACCGCAACCTGATTCCCGCCAAGACGAAAAGCTACCGCCCCAACAGCCTCGGGTTGTACGATATGGCCGGTAACGTAGCCGAATGGACTTCAACGGCCTACACCCAATCCGGTAATCAACTGATGAGCGACATGAACCCCGAATACCGGTACGATGCCGCTGCCGAGGACCCTTATCCGTTGAAGCAGAAAGTGGTGAAAGGCGGTTCGTGGAAAGACATCTCCACCTTTATCCGCTCGGATATGCGCGATTCGGAATATCAGAACCGCGGACGGTCGTACATCGGATTTCGGTGCGTAAGGACTCCGACAGGAAATTAACAATACGGAAAAAATGAACAAGATAATCAGAAAAATAGAAAACAGCCTCCAAACCGACAACGGACAGCGGTTTCTGCAATACGCCTATAGCTTTGGCGCGGCCATCGTCATTTTTGGGGCTATGGTCAAGGTATTGCATTGGTGGGGCATTTTGGGAAATATCATTTTCGGCACGGGAATGGTCATAGAGTGCATCGTTTTTATTCTCTACGGATTAGACCGTCCGCCAAAGGTTGTGCCGGCAGAAAAAGAAGCCCCGGTATTCCAAGCTGCACAGAACGGCGAAAACATCCCGAAGATCCAAACTGCCACCGCCACCACCCGGTATCCGGCGGAGCAACCCGGACAGGCTCCGGATAACGTGATGAAGTTTGAACAGGAATATGTTCAGCAAATGGAAACCCTCAACCGGAATATATCGGGACTGAACACCCTTTACGAAATTCAACTGAAGAGCATCAGCGGACAATTGGATACCATTGAGCAAATCAACAACGGTTTGGCTCGCATCAAATCCATGTATGGCGAATCCATTCCCGACGGGTTTGTCATTAAACGGGAAACCGAAAAAATGGTCGAGCAAATCCGCGAACTCAACCAAATTTATGGCAGAATGATTCAGGCAATGACAACAAAATGAGGTGTGAGGTGTGGTAGACGGTAAACCATTATAAATGCAACAATTATGGAATACAATAAACTTGATATTTTTAAAATCTCATTCGATTTATTTATCAAAACGCATCGCGCTTCATTTTTATTACCCAAACATGAACTGTATGAGTTGGGGGCTCAACTACGAAGAGCCTGCGAGTAATAATGAAACTATGTGTCATCTCAGAAAAATAATTATTCCTTATCCGGATATCTCCGAAGAATTTGAGTCACTACTTGCAGATTATGACATTTTAGGAGCCAAAATAAACAAGTATATTCAATATGTAGAAAACAACTGGAATAACTTCTTCCCTCATAACCCATACCCCAAATGATTACCAGCAATCCCAACTCTCCTCGTCAGAAAATGATAAACCTGATGTACCTGGTGTTTATCGCCTTGCTGGCGCTTAACGTATCGGCAGAGGTGCTCACCGGGTTCGATATTGTCGGCGACAGCCTGAGCGAATCGTCGGAAAACATGCATGCCCGAAACCGGTTGATTATGGATGAGTTGGAGCGATACAACCGGCAAAACAGGGAAAAGGCCGGCGAGTGGTACGACAAAGGGCAAAACGTGAAACAAATGAGCGACTCGCTTATCGGCTACATCGAGAACCTGAAAATTAGAATAGTAAAAGAGGCCGACGGCAAAAAAGGGGACGTCAACAACATCAAAAGCAAAGAAAACCTGGATGCCGCGTCTTTTGTAATGCTTTCGTCATCAGACAAACAAGGAAGCAAACTGCGCGCAGCCATCGATAACTATCGCCAAACCGTATCGGAACTTATTCACGATTCCAACCGTCGCGAAATCATAGAAAGCAATCTTGGCACAACTCCTTCCAAAAGAAGCGAATCCAACAAAAACTGGGAGGAATCGCTCTTTGAGAATATGCCCGTGTCGGCAACGATAACCATTCTCACCAAGTTACAAAACGACATTCGCGCGTCGGAAGGCGAAGCGCTGACCAGTTTGCTCAACAGCGTTGACGCGGGCGATTTCAGGGTAAACCAAATTAACGCATACGTTATTCCGGAATCCGACATCGTTATTCAGGGCGGAACGTACAAGGCACGGATCGTGCTCTCGGCGGAAGACTCCACCAAACACCCCGGTGTTTTCGTGAACGGACGGATGCTTGACGGATCGGCTAACGGCGTTTTCACGGCCGGAGCAAGCAGCGTGGGCACCTTTCCGGTGGAGGGACACGCAGAAATGATAAGCGGCGACGGATCGGTGATGCGCCGAAATTTCCAAAGCAGCTACACCGTTATCGAGCCAATGGCAACTATCGCCCCCACGCTGATGAACGTGCTGTATGCCGGCATCGACAATGAAATAAGCATTTCCGTTCCCGGAATTGCTCCGCAAGACGTTTCGGCAACCATGGCCAACGGCACGCTCGTGCGAAAAGGGAATGTATGGGTGGCAAAACCCTCTGCCGCAGGACAAAATGTGACGCTATCGGTTTCAGCGCGCACTGCCGGTGGACAA
This sequence comes from Petrimonas sp., assembly GCA_041848845.1. Classification (GTDB taxonomy): domain Bacteria; phylum Bacteroidota; class Bacteroidia; order Bacteroidales; family Dysgonomonadaceae; genus Petrimonas. Next base: position 17,183 of record JBGZJM010000038.1, read on the forward strand.
ACGCGGCAACTGGTTTCGAAAGAGTTCAGGGTACGCTCCCTGCCCGACCCCGCACCCTACATCGAATATGCCGATGCCAACGGAAACCCGGCTGTTTTTAAAGGCGGAAGCCTGGCCAAAGCCGTGCTGGTAAATGCCCCGGGGATAAAAGCCGCCATCGACGACGGCATTCTAAACATTCCCTTCCGGGTAACCGGCTTTCGCACCCTGTTTTTCGACTCCATGGGTAATGCCATTCCCGAAGTGTCCGACGGAAGCCGGTTTTCGGAACGTCAAAAAGAACAAATCCGCCGGCTGCAACGCGGAAAATACTTCTATATTTCGGGCGTGAAAGCCATCGGCCCTGACGGAACGGAAAGAGAAATAGCGGTGATTGAGGTGAGGGTGAACTGATTGATTACCTCTAAATCCCCTGAAGGGGACTTAATAAACACCAATTCAATAAAAAACTGCCATAAAATAAAACGAATATGAATAACAACACCACAAACAATAATTCACAGTTTTCAAAGTCCCCATTAGGGGGGTTAGGGATAACAATGAAAAAAACAACCCTTTTGGGTTTATTGATAACTTGCGTAATATTTTCCGCGTCCGCACAGGAAACCGCCCGCGAGCGGTTGAGCAGAAATGCCGAAACACGCAAAAACGTCGCTTCGGCAGATTTGCCGGCGCGCGCGGCACAAATGAACCGCCACAATGCCGACGATATTTCGGAAGCCAAGTGGTTGCGCCAGGTGTACCGGTATCTCGATTTATCGAAAGAAGAAAACGCACCGCTCTACTATCCGGTATTGCCGGAACAAGGTCGGATGAACCTGTTCACCCTGATTTTCAAGCTTCTCTCCAAAAACAGAATCAGGGCTTACGAATACCTGGACGGCAGGGAAATTTTCACGGATGAATATAAAATCGATTTCAAGGAATTTCTCGACAGGTTCGGAATTTTCCACGAGACGCAAAACGGAAACATCATCGTCAGTGAGGCGGATATTCCCAGTCACGAAGTACAGGGCTATTACCTGAAAGAAGCCTACTATTTTGAAACCGGCACATCAAACTACGGGGTGAAAACAATGGCTGTATGCCCCATTATCTATCGCCAGGCCGATTACGAATCCCAAACCGTCCGTTACCCGCTTTTCTGGATTCCGTATGACGAACTCCGCCCCTATGCCCTGCGTATGCCCGTCATGACCTCGAGCCTCAACAACACCCTGACGGGAACGATCGATGATTTTTTCCGCATGAGACACTACGACGGTGAAATTTACAAGACGGCCAATCCCCGCAACCTGGCCATTTCGCAATACACTTCCACTCCCGAAGAGATGAAAGCCGAGCAGGAACGGGTTGAGCAACAACTTAAGAATTTTGAAGAGAGACTGTGGAAAGAGAACACCGACTCGACAACGCAAGCACGTCCCGCGACAAAAAGGCGCAAGGTCGGAAGAAGCACGGCAAGGACAGCCTCCGGCGCCGGTACCAACACGATGCGCGACAGGAGGTATTGATGTGTTTTATTGACCGGTCAGTTTCCCCATGGCGACCAATCGTTTCAAACGCCAATTGAGGTAAGCGTCGCCCATGCCAGGCTCCATATCACACAATGTAGTCCCGATAACCCGGGCAGCAGATTGAAATCCGTCCCGACAATTGGATAATATGGTTGAGTCGAAATATGCTTCGCTTTCGCTCGAAATGACACCTTCCTTATGCAATGTCCTGACTGGAGAGTTCTCCGATTCGACTTCCGTCCAAAAACGATATGATATTGTTTAGCTTCCAGGTTTATTTCCATATCTTATTGTATATTTATAAAAACATGTTCTCTGTTCTATATAGGAATTGCAAATTTAATTAATTCTCAGAAATAGGTTGGAAAATAATCGAAAAGCGGTAATTTTGCATACAACAAATCATTGACCATGAAAGTCCGAATTGCTATCTTCATCTGTTTTTTATACTTTCAGCATAATTCTTTTTATGCTCAAGATTCCGCGTCTATTTATGAATACGGGATTACTATAAGCAATTATGAAGACAATTTTAAAAACCTCATCAATAAAATGCAGGAACGCTACAATTTCTATCGAAATTATTTCTCCTCCGACCAACCTGTGGGATGTTCAACAAAGGGGCATACCCCTTACGAGTTATCTACTCACCCGATTCATTGTCTCGGAACTTTATTGACGTTTTCCTGGAATCGCATAACGATAACCCGGCTATAATCCTATTCCGCGGTATTCAAACCCGGCCGAGTCCAACTCTTCCTTGTTGTAAATATTGCGACCATCTATCACCAGGCGCGTACGCATGATTTTTTTCAGAATGTCCCAGTTGGGAAGCCGGAACTCCTTCCACTCCGTGGGAACGATGAGGGCGTCGGCATTGTTGGCGGCGTCGTAAATATCTTTGGCGTAGTATATCTTATCGTTCAACCGTTTTCTGGCCTCATCCATGGCCGCCGGATCGTACGCCCGCACGTTTACGCCCGATTCCAGCAAAGCGGTTATCAGTTGCAGGGCAGGCGCGTCGCGCACGTCGTCGGTTTCGGGTTTGAAAGACAACCCCCAGACGGCAACCGTTTTCCCTTCGATATCGCCGTTGAAAAACCCGTTGAATTTATTGAAAAGAACTTTTTTCTGGTTTTCGTTCACGCTTTCCACCGCTTTAAGTACGCTCATCTCATACCCTACGTTTTCGGCCACCCGGATGATCGCTTTCACATCTTTGGGAAAGCAACTCCCGCCGTAACCGCAGCCGGGATACAGGAAACTTTTCCCGATGCGCGAATCGCTGCCCATGCCGCGGCGCACCATATTCACGTCGGCGCCTACCCGTTCGCACAGGTTGGCAATATCGTTCATAAAGCTGATCCGTGTTGCGAGCATGGCATTGGAGGCATATTTGGTCATTTCCGAAGAAAGAATGTCCATGAAAATTACCCGGAAATTGTTGAGCAGGAACGGGCGGTAAAGCCGGGTCATCAACCCCCTGGCACGCTCCGACTCCACCCCCACCACAACACGGTCGGGGCTCATAAAATCGTCAACCGCGGCGCCTTCTTTCAGGAATTCCGGATTGGAGGCCACGTCGAATTCCAGGTCGCCGAGGCCTCGCCCGGCCAACCGTTTCCGCACCCGTTCCCTTATCCGGTGCGAAGTACCCACCGGAACGGTACTTTTTGTGACAATCAGCAGCGGTTTTTCTATATAATCGGCAATGGTTTCCGCAACCGTCCAAACATATTTCATCTCGGCGTTGCCGTCTTCGTCCGAGGGGGTTCCGACAGCGATAAAAACCATGTCCATATCGTTCAAAACCGATGGCAAATCGGTAGTAAAATGCAACCTGCCGGCATCGTGATTGCGAACCACGATATTCTTTAATCCGGGCTCGTAAATGGGGATAATGCCTTGCTTCAGGCCTTCGATCTTTGCTTCGTCAATGTCCACACAGGTCACATCCACTCCCATTTCGGCAAAGCATGCGCCCGAAACCAATCCCACATATCCTGTTCCAACTACCGCAATCTTCATAATCAATATAGTCTTGATGAAAGGTATACTTGTTACACCTCCGCAAATTTCAATTTTTTCTTTAAATTATTGACCGTATAATAAACGGCAAGCAGCGATATGGCGCTGACTATCACAAAAACGACCACGACATCCCAAAACAGAACAATTATAGGATATGCGTCAACCACGTAAGCTCCGGGCGTATTGCTCAAACGCAACAACCCGAAGTTTTGTTGGAAGAGGCAAATCAACAAACCGGCAATCAATCCGGAAATAATCCCAAAGAAAGCAATCAACCACCCTTCATACAAAAAAATCCGGGAGATCAGCCGGTTATCCGCTCCCATGTTCTTGAGGCTTTTAATGTCTTCCGTTTTTTCTACAATTAACATGGTGAGCGAACCCACAATATTGAAAACCGCGATCAACAAAATCAGAGAGAGAATCAGAAACGACACCCATTTTTCGATCTGCAGCATCCGGAAAGATTCAATCTGCTGCTCAAAGCGGTTTTCCACCAGAAAATCATCTCCCAATATCTTTTCCATTTCCGATTTCACCTTCTTCACCGAGGCGTCGGGATGAAGTTTGATATCGAGGGAAGAAACCTCATTATCATACCTGAACAGTTCGCGCGCCAAACGGATGGGAATAATGGCCATCCGATCATCCACATCGGCCTGATTGAGGCTGAAAACACCGCCTATCTGTATGTCTTCGCGTGTGAAAGCTGCCGACGGATTGGCCAGGTTGACGTTTACGTCGCGCTTCGGAGCATAAATTTCAATCGGGTTCACAAACCCGGCCCGCGCGCCCAGCGTGATGGCCAGGCCTGTCCCCAGGGTAGTGTAATTCACTACGTCTTCGGTGAGGTGGAAACTACCGTCCACCATCAGTTTACCCATATCGGCCATCAACCGGAACTCTTCCGATACTCCTTTTACCAGAACCGGCACCTGGCGCTCCTCAAATTTATACAACGCGTTCTCTTCCAGCGATTCCGATATTATTTGGATGCCTTCCAAGCGCAACGCTTTTTCAAAGGCCGGCGTGTGGTAATCGAATACCTTTCCGGCCTTGGCCGTAATTTTCAGATCCGGGTCGAAAGCGCTGAACATCCCTTCCACGATTCCGCTGAAACCGTTAAATCCCGATAACACGATTATTACGGCAGCCGTTGCAACGGCAATTCCACACACCGAAATAAGCGAGATGACGTTAATGGCGTTGTGTGATTTCTTGGAGAAAAGATACCGCCGGGCGATGAAGAGTGGAAAATTCACGTTATTTCAACAATTTATCAATGTTTTCGATGTAGTCGAGCGAGTCGTCGAGGTGAAAATTCAGTTCGGGAACAACGCGCAATTGCTTGCCTATTCTTTTTCCCAACTCGTAACGTACCGATTTTACGTTATCGTTTATGTTTTGTATCAGTCCTTTACCTCTTTCCGAAGGGAAAATACTCAGGTAAGCGTGTGCCAGCCCCAGATCGGGAGTGGTGCGAACGTTGGTAACCGATACGAGCACTCCTTGCATCTTCTTGGTTTCCAGCAGAAAAATCTCGCCGAGTTCTTTCTGGATCAGCCGGTTTACTCTTTGTTGTCTGTTTGTGTCCATTTTTCTCTATTTTTTTCGAACAACGGTAACCCCGTCACGTATGGGGAGGATCACCTTTTCTACCCTGTCGTCGTTCGCCAGTTTTTCGTTGAAATCCAGAATGGCTTTGGTTGCCCAATCGTTGTTCGCTGTCTTTTCCACCACTTTCCCATACCAAAGCGTATTATCGACAAGAATAAAACCGCCTTTTCTGATTTTCGGAAGCGTGGCCTCGAAATATTCCCCATACAATTCCTTGTCGGCGTCGATAAAGGCAAGGTCGAAACTTTCATCTTCAAATCCAGGAATGATTTGCACGGCATCTCCGATATGCAGTCTTATCTTGTTTCCAAGTCCAGACTTCTCAAAATTCGAACGAATGTAATCTTCCAGCTCATCATCGATCTCTATCGTGTGTACCTCGCCATTCTCTTCCAGCCCTTCGGCAAAACACAAGGCGGAATATCCCGCGAATGTGCCGATCTCCAGCACCCGTTCCGGACGAATCATCCGGGTCAGCATCTTCAAAAGCCGGCCTTGCAAATGACCGGAGATCATCCCGGCATGAAGCAGCTTGACGTGTACCTCCCGGTCAATCTCCTTCAACAAATCCGGCTCCGGATCGATATGCGACAAGATATATTCTTCCAGTTTACCGTCCATCTTTTATTGCGTATAATCCGGCAAATTATATTTGTCTTTCGCTTCCAACACTTTCCACACCTCGCTGATGTCGAGGTACGTGGTTCCGCCGGTCTCCCCGAAACTTCCGCCCAGGTAAGCCACCCGGTCCTTCGGGTTGATCATCTTCAGATCCAGCATTTTCTGAATGGCGGCCACATAATAGGCCCGGCGGCTTTCTTTGGTATTCTCGATGCCTCTTCCCGGCAAGTGCTCTGCCCAAACGCCGTATGAAAGGGCCAGTTCGCGCGCGAGGCGACCGGTGGTGGTCATGGCAAATACGGGTTTTCGTCCCCGGAAAGCAGCAAGAACCCGTGCTGTACGTCCCGTATGGCTATCGGTAAAGATAGCTTCCGTGTTCAGTCGGGATGCTGTTTTCACCGCTTGCTTGGCCAGGAATGAAGTCACTTCATGGTCATCAAAAGCGTAGGGCACGCGAATATCATTTTCGGCCAGTTTTGTTTTTTCCGTTTCGTAAGCTACTTTGGTCATCGTGCGTACAGCTTCCACCGGATATTTGCCGTATGCCGTTTCTCCACTAAGCATTATAGCGTCGGTACGATAATAAATGGCGTTGGCTATATCGGTAATCTCCGCTCGTGTCGGCCGGGGATGTTCAATCATGGAGTGAAGCATCTGGGTGGCCACGATCACCGGTTTTTTATATTGGATTGCTTTCCGGATCAGCATGCGTTGAATGGCGGGAATCTTTTCCTGCGCTACCTCAATGCCCAGGTCGCCTCGGGCTATCATTACTCCATACGCATATTGCAGAATTTCGTTGGCGTTGTCTACCCCCTCCTGATTTTCAATTTTGGCGATAATCTTTATCGGACTTTTCAATTCATCCAAAATAGCCTGGACTTCCATAACATCCTCCTTACTTCGCACGAAAGAGTGAGCGATAAAGTCAACGTTGCACTTTTCTGCCAAAGCGATAAACTCACGGTCACGACCGGTAATCGTCGGCAGGTTGATGCGGACTCCGGGGATATTCACGCTTTTACGGCTTCCGACCGTCCCGTCGTTTTGCACGCTGCAAAGCAGGTAACCCTTCTCTTTGCCGATCACTTTCAGGTCAATTTCTCCGTCATCAATCAATATATCGTCACCCACGTTCATCTCATCGACAATGTTCGGGTAAGAGACATAAATAGCCTCCCTGGATGAAACACCCCCCGGATTACCGATAACCTTCACCCGGTCACCCGTGACGAGCTCGATGGGCTCGGCAGCTACGGTTGTCCTTATTTCAGGGCCTTTAGTATCAACCAGGATGGCAATTCTGTCCGACACTGCACGAACATTGTTGATAATTTTCAGGAATCCTTCTTCATCGAGGTGAGCGGAATTCAACCTCACCACATCCATTCCCTCCGCAAATAATTGCTGCAGAAAGGGAACATCGCAGCGTTTGTCGGAAATGGTGGCTACAATTTTAGTATGTTTCAGCATTGTTTGTCTATTTAGAAGCAACGGTGCGCACACCGTCTGTACAGTATCTGTCCATTAAACGTTTTTCAACGGGTTTTGTTTGCCGTTTTAATGGCTTCGATGGCCAACCGATAGGAGTTGAGCCCAAAGCCGGCTATCACGCCCATGCAAACGGCCGAAATGAGGGATTGATGCCGGAATTCCTCGCGGGCGTGCACGTTGGAGATATGCACCTCCACAACAGGCGCAACAACCGATTTTATCGCGTCGCGAATGGCTACCGACGTGTGGGTATACCCTCCGGCGTTGAGCACAATGCCGTCGTAATCGAATCCCGATTCGTGGATTTTATTGATAATCTCGCCCTCAACGTTCGATTGAAAATAATGCAGCTCCATATCCGGAAATGTTTCTTGAAGCGTTTCAAAATAATCTAAAAAAGATGCGCTTCCGTATATTTCCGGCTCCCTCATCCCCA
>JBGZJM010000039.1:0-9430 GCA_041848845.1 Petrimonas sp.
AAAGTGATCATGCTGGCCGGAGGTGTTGGTTTTGCCAATAAACTCAACGCGTTGAAAGGCAATCCACAGCCCGGAGAGAAAGTGGTTGTGATGGGAGGGGATAATTACCGGATCGGGATGGGCGGAGGAGCCGTTTCTTCGGTAAATACCGGCGAATATTCATCGGGAATCGAACTGAATGCCGTACAGCGTGCCAACCCCGAGATGCAGAAACGGGTAGCCAACGTCATTCGTACGTTGGCCGAATCGGAAGATAACCCCATCGTTTCCATCCACGACCACGGTGCGGGCGGGCATTTAAATTGCTTGTCGGAACTGGTGGAAAAAACCGGCGGGAAAATAAAAATGGAAAAGCTTCCGGTAGGTGATCCGACCCTTTCCGCAAAAGAGATTATCGGAAACGAAAGCCAGGAGAGAATGGGCTTGCTGATTCCCGAAAAAGAGATCGACCGCGTCAGGCGGATTGCCGAACGGGAACGGGCGCCTTTCTACGTTGTGGGTGAAACGACGGGTGATATGCGGCTGGCCTTCCGACAAGCCGACGGGAAAATGCCCATTGATATGGATATGGAAGATTTTTTCGGCAAATCGCCCAAAACGGTGATGAACGACGTTACCGTGGAAGAGACCTATACTTCCCCCGATTACGATGAGAAGAACCTGAAGACCTATATGGAGAATGTGCTCCGGTTGGAAGCCGTGGCCTGCAAAGACTGGCTGACCAATAAAGTGGACCGGTCGGTGACCGGAAAAGTGGCACGTCAACAATGTCAGGGAGAGATCCAGCTTCCGTTGAGCGATTGCGGCGCCGTTGCGCTCGATTACAGGGGATACGCCGGAGTAGCGACTTCCATCGGACACGCCCCGCAGGTAGCCCTGATCGATCCGGCTGCCGGGTCGGTGATGGCCATAGCCGAGGCACTGACCAACATGGTGTTGGCTCCGCTGAAAGACGGATTGCAAAGTGTTTCGTTAAGCGCCAACTGGATGTGGCCGTGCCGCAACGAAGGGGAGGATGCCCGTTTGTATAAAGCCGTTGAAGCTTGTTCCGATTTTGCATGCGACCTGGGAATAAACATTCCTACCGGAAAAGATTCGCTCTCCATGACGCAGAAATACGGCGAAGACAAGGTGTTCTCACCGGGAACCGTAATTATTTCCGCGGCTGCGGAAGTGAAAAATATCCGCAAGATCGTTTCCCCTGCCCTGGCGTATATAAAAGGCACGTACGTTTATTATATTGATTTTTCGTTCGATGCGTTGCGCTTGGGCGGTTCGGCCTTTTTGCAGACACTGGGCAAAGTTGGCGACGAGGCGCCTACCGTGAGCGATACCGAATATTTCAAAAATGCTTTCGCTGCCGTGCAGGAACTGGTAAACCGGGGATTGATCATCGCCGGACACGACATCTCAGCCGGGGGTATGGTTGCCGCCATGCTCGAGATGTGCTTTGCCAATCCGCAGGGAGGACTGGATGCGCGACTGGATAAGATCCGTCATTCCGACCTGATCAAGATTCTCTTTGCCGAAAATCCGGGAGTCCTCATCCAGGTGAAACACCATCACCTGGTGGAAAAAATCCTGAACGATTACGGCATTGGTTTTGCAATCGTTGCCCGTCCCATCGAAGAGCGCAGGTTGATTATCGAAAAAGGAGAATTCAAACAGGATTTTGATATCGATGCCCTTCGGGACGTATGGTATCGCACCTCCTACCTGTTCGACAAAAAACAGAGCGGCGAAGAGTGGGCCCTGGCCCGGTTCGAAAACTACAAAAAACAGCCGCTGCAATTTAATTTCCTGCCTTCTTTTACCGGAAAAATGCAAGATTTGGGCCTGGATCCCGACAGGAAAGAACGTTCGGGACTGACGGCGGCCATCATCCGCGACAAGGGAACCAACGGGGAGCGTGAGATGGCCTATTCACTCTTTCTCTCCGGATTTGACGTGAAAGACGTGCATATGACCGATTTGACGTCGGGGCGCGAAACGCTGGAAGACGTGCAGTTTGCCGTTTTCTGCGGAGGATTTTCCAATTCAGACGTTTTTGGCTCGGCAAAAGGTTGGGCGGGTGGTATCCTGTATAATGAAAAAGCGCGGGAAGCCATTGAGAATTTTTATGCGCGCCCCGATACGCTGAGCCTGGGCATTTGCAACGGTTGCCAGTTATTGATGGAGCTGGGTCTGATTTACCCCGAAGCGGGAAAAGCCCATCCGAAAATGCAACACAACAGGTCGCACAAGTTTGAATCGGCATTCCTTTGCGTGGAAATTCCCCAAAACTCCTCGGTGATGCTGAAATCACTCGCCGGAACCAGACTCGGCATTTGGGTGGCGCACGGTGAAGGACGTTTCGAATTGCCCGGACAGGAGGTTGCCTACAACATTGCGGCAAAATACGTTTACGACGAATATCCCGGAAATCCCAACGGTTCCGATTATAACGCCGCTGCCGTTTGTTCGGCCGATGGCCGCCACCTGGCCATGATGCCGCACCTGGAGCGTACCGTCTTCCCGTGGCAGAATGCCTGGTATCCTTATGAATTCCGCAAGCACGACGTTACGCCCTGGATGGAGGCGTTTGCCAATGCACGGGAATGGCTGAAGAAAAATAAGGTTTGAGGCATCGGGTACGGCTCGGACGAATATGCCTTAATAACCGTGGCGGTTAAACCCTGAATTCAAAGGATTTTTTGCCCGGCATTGCCTTGATGCGTATGCTGGAATTTCGTACTTTTGCAAATATAACTTAACCCGAAGTGCGTTTTCTATGGATCCTGTTTTTGCATATACGATGAAAGTGCGTGACTATGAGTGCGATACGCAAGGGCATGTCAACAATGCCAACTATCAGCACTATTTTGAGGTAACACGCCATGAGTTTCTGGAGAAGGTGGGGTTGAATTTTCACCGGCTTCATAAACAGGGGATTGACGCTGTAGTCTCCCGTGCGGAAATCCGATACAAGGTTCCGTTAATCGGGATGGACACGTTTATTTGTACGGTTTCCCGGCTGGAAAGGGTAGGGGTGAAATATATTTTTCATCAGGAGATTGTCCGTCAATCCGATAATGTGCTTTGTGTCCGGGCAAGGATCGAAGTGGTCAACCTGGTGAACGGAAAGCTTTCCCGGCCCGATGTGTTTGACGAAGCCTTCAAGGAGTATATTTAAACAGGGAGCAAGGAGACACTCTAAATCTTAAACGGTGAACTTTAAACCCCAATCTCATGATTACCGGCAAAACCCTATATCGGATAGCGTTGACCTGTATTCCGGGTGTGGGAGCTGTGCATGCACGCCATCTGATGGAAGCCGTGGGCGACGAGGAAGCCATATTTAACGAGAAAACCGGGAACCTGGAGAAACTGCCGGGTTTGTCGCGGCGATTGATCCATGAAATCCGCAACCCGGAAGTGTTGAGAAAAGCTGAAAAAGAACTGGCTTTTGTTGAGAAGAATAACATTGAGGTGCTTTTTTATACGCAGTGCCATTATCCCGCCCGGTTAACTCAATGCGTTGATGCGCCTGTTCTGCTGTATGCCAAAGGAAACGCCGGATTTAATGCGCCAAAAGTGGTGAGCGTAATCGGAACACGCAATGCCACAAGATACGGACTGGAATTTTGTCAGGAATTTGTCCGGGAATTGTCGGGGCTCTTTCCCGATATACTTGTTGTGAGTGGTCTGGCATACGGAATAGACATCTGTGCGCATCGCGCTTCGTTGCAAAATAATGTTTCAACGGTTGCGGTACTGGCACACGGTCTGGATAGAATTTATCCTTCTGTACACCGGAACACGGCCAGGGAGATGCTGGAAGGAGGAGCCTGGATTACCGAATTTCCGAGCGGAACCGAGCCCGATAGGTTTAATTTCGTAAAACGGAACCGCATCGTTGCCGGAATGGCAGACGCCGTGGTTGTGGTAGAATCGGGAGATAAAGGAGGTTCGCTCATTACCGCGGATATTGCCAATTCCTACTATCGCGAAGTTTTTGCCGTACCCGGAAGAACAACCGATGCCCGGTCATCGGGATGCAATAACCTGATTGCTTCAAACAAAGCCGTATTGATGCAAGATACGGCCGCCTTTGTCGAGCAGATGGGATGGGAAACAGCCGAAAAACCGGAACAACCCGTGCAAAAAGAGTTATTTCCGGATTTGAATGAAACGGAAGAGAAAATCTTTCGTGCACTCAACGGGGTTGAATCCATGCACGTGAACAAGCTGGGTATCGAACTTAACCTTCCGGTTTCGGAGTTGTTCTTTACATTGCTTGAACTCGAAATGAAAAATGTGGTGAAAGCCTTGCCGGGCGGAGTGTATAAATTGGTGTGAAATTTCCCCGTATCCTATTGCGGAAGGTAACCTTTCTTATTAAAAAAAATCACTATCTTTGATCTCTCTACCACAAAAAAGAAAAAATTATGGCACTACAAATTGGAGACAAGATTCCCGAAATATTGGGCACCGGTCAGGACGGGAAAGCAGTGAAATCAACCGATTTTACCGGAAAGAAACTGGCGCTTTATTTCTATCCGAAAGATAACACCCCCGGATGCACCGCCCAGGCGTGCAGCCTGCGCGACGGCTATGCCGATTTGGTAAAAGCCGGTTATGCCGTTGTGGGCGTGAGTGTGGACAGTGAGGATTCGCATCGGAAATTCATCGAAAAATTCGATTTGCCCTTCCCGCTGATTGCCGACGTGGATAAAAAGCTGGTTCAGGAATTCGGCGTTTGGCAGGAAAAGAAAAATTACGGCAAAACCTATATGGGTACAGTCCGCACCACGTTTTTAATCGACGAAACCGGCACTATCCGCCGCATCATAGCGGGACGAAGTGTGGATACGAAAAACCATGCAGGGCAGATATTGAATCTGTGAGAAGAAAGCTTAGGCTTTGCTTTGAGCGGCTGAAAAGAAACAAATAATAAAAAAACGAAAATACATTATGGCAGAAAAAGAAACCCCACAAAACAGTGAGAAACTCAAAGCGCTTCGTGCGGCGATGGATAAGATTGAGAAGACCTACGGGAAGGGTTCGATCATGAAGATGGGTGAAGAAAAAGTGGAAGAAGTAGCGGTTATTCCAACAGGCTCGATAGGATTGAATGCGGCTCTCGGCGTGGGAGGGTATCCGCGTGGCCGGGTTATAGAGATATACGGTCCCGAGTCATCGGGTAAAACCACGTTGGCCATTCACGCCATTGCCGAAGCGCAAAAGGCAGGCGGTGTGGCTGCCTTCATCGATGCGGAGCACGCTTTCGACCGGTTTTACGCCGAAAAACTGGGAGTGGATACCGATAACTTGCTTATCTCTCAACCCGGCAGCGGAGAGGAAGCGTTGGAAATTGCCGAGCAATTGATTCGTTCATCGGCCGTGGATATTGTTGTGATTGACTCTGTGGCGGCGCTTACCCCCAAGAAAGAGATCGAAGGCGATATGGGCGATTCGAACGTGGGACTGCAGGCGCGGCTGATGTCGCAAGCGTTGCGTAAACTCACTTCAACGATAGGGAAGACAAACACAACCTGTATTTTTATTAATCAGCTGAGGGAGAAGATCGGGGTGATGTTCGGCAATCCCGAAACTACTACCGGAGGCAATGCCTTGAAATTCTATGCTTCGGTTCGTTTGGATATCCGCCGGATCGGCCAGTTAAAAGACGGCGATGAAGTGCACGGAAGCCAGACCCGCGTGAAAGTGGTGAAGAATAAAGTGGCACCGCCTTTCCGTAAGGCCGAATTCGATATCATGTACGGCGAGGGAATCTCTCGCGAAGGAGAAATTGTGGATCTGGGTGCCGACCTGAACGTGATTAAAAAGAGCGGGTCGTGGTACAGCTACAACGATTCGAAGCTGGCTCAGGGGCGCGACGCTACAAAAGCGGTGATCAAAGACAATCCCGAATTGGCGGACGAACTCGAAAAGTTGATCTTTGAAGCGTTAAAGGAGAAAAAGTAAACCCTTTTCAAACCCTACTCCAACCGACACTTTTACCTGTATGCTGCCGTGAGCGGCATACGGTTTTTTTTTATATTTTTGTTGCAAAAATATCTGATATAAAAAACCTTTTCGTCATACTTGTCAACCTTTAACGCTTTCCTTTGTGATTGGGCAGAACCAATCCCCCACATCCTTGTACGGCTTATCAATGTGGCAACCTTGTCAAGCAATGAAGAAGAATTGCACAATGCTGTTTGCAAGGTGGCAGAAACGACCGAATTGGACAAGTATTTTGCCTATGGCTACGGAGTGCATCAACGTTACCTTTCCAACGGAGAACCAATGAAGATAAGGTTACTGAAAATTGAATTTTGAAGTTATGGAGAAGCACGTTTACCGAGTGCAGGCGCAATACATCTCTGCAGGCGGTTTTTCCGCCCGTTACTTTTTCCATGACCTACCGCAAAATTACTTGTCCAACTGTTTTTCCCTGCTTCGTAGTACTCTTCCAACGCTCGCCACACTCTAATTGTTAATTGTCTATTGCCAATTGCTCGTTACTAAACTCCACACCCTGTTTCAATTGTTCTGTGTATAAATCAATTCGCCGCATCTCGTTGGGTATGTCAATGGTTTGCGGGCAGTGAGGTTTACAGATTTCGCATCCGATGCAGTGGTTGGCCTGACGCAATTTGGGTATGTTGCGGTCGTAACCGACAAGGAAATCGCGGCGAGCCTTGCGGTAATTTTCATCGTTGGAACTTTTGAGTCGTTTTCCCGCGCTGATGATGCGGTTGTAATGCCCGAAAACGCCCGGAATATCCACCCCGTAGGGACACGGCATGCAATATTGGCACTCCGTGCACTGCACATAATCGGCATTGAGCATGATTTTCACGACCTTCTCCAACGCTGCATTTTCTTCGGTGTTTATCGGGACAAGGGGGGAGTAGGTACGCACGTTTTCCTGCAAATGCTCCATATATACCATTCCGCTGAGCACGGTGAGCACGTTTTCGGGCGTGCCTGCATAACGGAAAGCCCACGAAGCGGCGCTGTCTTGCGGACGTATTTCCTGCAAAATGTGCAATGCTTCGGTACCCAATCGCGAGAGGCGTCCGCCCAAGAGCGGTTCCATAATTACAGCGGGAATGTTGCGCTTTTCCAACTCGCCCAACAGGTATTCGGCATTGATGTTCCAACCCGATGCGTTTTTCCAATCGATATAATTCAGCTGAATCTGCACAAAGTCCCATCGCACGCGTCCCGCGTCTTGTTCGGCCAGCAGAAAATCGAACACTTCCTGTTCGCCGTGAAACGACCATCCGAGGTTACGGATACGTCCCTTCTCACGTTCTTTGATAAGAAAATCGAGCATTCCGTTGTCGTAAAACCGTTCGCGAAGCGGCTTCATTCCTCCGATACCCACACCGTGAAGCAGGTAATAATCAATGTAATCGACCTGCAAATTGCGGAACGACTGTTCGTACATGGCGCGCGAACCTTCAAAACTGCGCAGTTGAGGGTCTTCGCGGTGTGTGGACATTTTTGTGGCGATAAAAAACTTGTCGCGCGGGTGGCGTTTGAGCGCGATTCCGGTAGCCGTTTCCGACCAGCCGCGTACATACACCGGCGCGGTGTCGAAATAATTGACACCGTGAGCAATAGCGTAATCCACTAATTCGTTCACGGTATCCTGGTCTATTTCTTCGCCCGACCCATCGGCTTTCTGGCGCAGGGGCCACCGCATGCAGCCGTAGCCGAGTAATGAAACGCGGTCGCCCGTGGTGGGCGAGGTGCGGTAGGTCATCTTATCCGTAGGAACTTCGGCGAGGGCTGTTTCGCCCGAGGCTTCTCCGCCGCCCGAGGGTTTGCATGCCGACAGTGCGGCCGTAGTGGCAACCGAGCCGGCGCCCAAGATTTTCAGGAAATTTCGGCGGTCTATTTTATTGCTGTTGTTTTTCTTTTTTTCCATAATAAAAGTCGAATTAAATTTGGTGATGCCTTGCGTTTCCTTCCACATAAATGGCGCTGTACGGGCGGGCAGGACAGAGGTTTTCGCACGCGCCGCATCCGATGCACAGTTCCTTGTCCACGGCGGGTACTTTGAGGGAATCGCTGTGATCCGGGTTGAGGGCAACCAATGTGATGGCACCCGTGGGACAATGGCGTTGGCAATTGTGGCACTGCACCTCATCGGTATTCACCACGCAACGGTCGCTCACCCACACGGCCAATCCGATAGCAATGGCAGATTTGTCGGCAGCCGAAATCGGTTTTATCGCTCCGGTGGGGCACACCTGTGAGCATTCCACGCACTCGGGACGGCAATAGCCGCGCTCGTACGACATTTCGGGTTGCATCAACGTGGTTAGTTTATCGGAAGGGCGCAAAATATTGTTGGGGCAAGCCGATACGCATAATTGGCACGCCGTGCAGTGCTGTTTCATGTGGCGGGCGCTCAAGGAGCCGGGCGGTACGATGGGTGTTTGTCGGGCAATGATTTTTTTGTCTATAATTTCGGCCAAACCGCCATCGCCGTGCACTTCAACCTCCTGTTCCTGTGCTTTCAGCACGGTGCCCGCCGCCAGAAGCGTAATGGCGGAGAGGGCTTTGCGTCGCGACATGCCGTTTTGGCTATCCGCATTTACCATTGCGGAAACAGGGGGTTGGCCGGATGCCGGTTTTACCACCGTTTTTCGTCCCCATTTTACGGGGACATAATTCATCGCACCGAATTTGCACCGCTCAATACAATTGAAACAGGCTACGCAACGGCTGTGGTCGATGGTCATTGTTTTCACATCGATGCAAGACGATTTGCAACGGCGTTCGCAGGCGTTGCATCGGGTGCATTTTTCGGTGTCGAAAGCCATTCTGAAGAGCGAGAACCGCGACAGAAAACCGAGCACGGTTCCCACCGGGCAAACCGTGTTGCAGTATGTGCGTCCGCTGCGCCAAGCCAGAAAACCGACCACTCCGAGCGTTGCAACGGCTATGCCGAAAGTTATCCAACCCTTTATCCACACATCGGTGGAGTAAAAAGCGTAACTATTTACCTGTTCGGCAAAAAATGCCAGTAAGTTGTTCCCCAATCGATAAACGGGCGATAGGAAGTTCGATGCCATACGCCCGTAAGCGCCGTAGGGGTCGAGCAACGAAACCACAACGCCCAGGCCGGCCACCAACATTACAACAAACAGCGCCAAAACGCCGTATCGCAACCACGACATTGCCGGCGAGTAACGGAATCTGTTTTTCTTTCCCTTGCGCCGCGCCGATAGGTTGGAAACGCCATCTTGAAACACGCCAAGCGGACAGATTACCGAACAGTAAAGCCGTCCGAAAAGCAAGGTCAATGCCACGAGCAGTAAAACGACCGAAACGTTTACGGCTAAAACGGCGGGAATAAATTGCAGTTTTGCCATCCAACCCAATGTTTTGTGTAGTGTTCCCGTGAAATCGAGAAACAACAATGTAA
>JBGZJM010000040.1:0-6205 GCA_041848845.1 Petrimonas sp.
ATGATTTTTGAACATAAATTGTTTTTTTAGATGGTTAGGAATTTTTTAATCTGCAAATATACATAAATAAATGAAATATTTAACTCGGGCAAGTTGTAGATTCAGCCGCTGGCAGGAATCACATGCGATACTTGAATGCAATGTGAAAATATCGACAAACGGGGCAGTTATTCCTGTTTTGAGAAAAATGGACAAAATATTTCTTCCTTTTGTTGTAATATTTAATTTTTGTTGTAATTTTGCAACCGATATTCGCAAATAACGAATAAAATGAAACAGAACCATTTTGCCTATTCTTTCTATTTTTACTTTTACTTTAGTAAGTAGAACAGGATTTGATGTGCAAAATGAAGAAATAAATAAATAACTTTTTTGAATAGAAAATCCTGTCGATAGCACGACGGGATTTTTTATTTTAATAGACACTAGCTCTCAAAACAGATGAAAAAAGTTGCCATACAAGGCGGATTAGGCGCCTACCACGACATTGCTGCCCGCAATTACTTCGGGGAGGAGATCGAGATTGTACCTTGTCTTACGTTTAAAGATATTTTTTTAAAAGCTCAAAAGGATGAACATCTGATTGGAATTATGGCGATCGAGAACACGATTGCCGGCGGGCTGTTGCTCAATCACGACCTGTTAAAGCTCAACGACATGAAGATTGCGGGGGAGCATAAATTGCGTATCTCCCATACGTTGTCGGCACTGCCCGGACAACGCTTGCAGGACATAAGGGAAATTGTTTCGCACCCGATGGCATTGATGCAATGTTCCGATTTTATCGAAAGCCTGCCCCAGGTAAAAGTGGTCGAACACGAAGATACAGCTCTGGCGGCCAAGGAAATAATGGATGGGAATACCCCGGGGGTAGCGGCCGTTTGCAGCAAGCTTGCCGCCGAGGTATACCACCTGGAAGTTATAAGGGGAGGAATAGAAACCAACAAACGTAACTTTACCCGGTTTCTGGTATTGGCTCACGAAGAAATGGTCCCGGAAATCCGGAAGTCTTCCGATATAGACAAGGCGTCGCTTGTCTTCGTGCTGCCACACAGTGAAGGGAGCCTTTCCCGGGTGTTGTCGGTGCTCTCGTTCTACGACATCAACCTTACGCGGATTCAGTCGCTGCCGATTATCGGCCGGGAGTGGGAATACCAGTTTTATATCGACCTGACTTTCGCCAGTTTCGAACGGTACCGCCAGTCCATCAAGGCCATCCTGCCTTTGGTGGGAAACCTCAAGGTACTGGGCGAGTATGTCGAAGACAAACACATTGTCGCCGATTGAATAGCAACCGAATAACCATCGAATAAAATGGATAAAGTACTTAACATAGAACCTGCCGGGCATATCAAACGCATTTCGGAATATTACTTTTCGGTGAAGCTTGCCGAAGTTGCCCAAATGAATGCGGAAGGCAAAAATATCATCAGCCTGGGAGTGGGGGCACCCGACAAAATGCCGTCGCAGGAAACGATTGAAACCTTGTGCGATACGGCACATTGCCCCGATGTACACGCTTATCAGCCCTACTCCGGGATACCGGAATTGAGGAAGGCTTATGCCGGATGGTACGGGAAGTTTTACGACGTCGACCTGTCGACGGACGAAGTGTTGCCGCTTATCGGCTCAAAAGAGGGAATTCTGCACGTCTCGATGACATTTCTCAATTTCGGCGACTCGGTATTGGTTCCCAATCCGGGATACCCGACCTACAGGTCGGTTTCGGAGCTTCTTCGGGCGAACGTCATCGAATACGATTTGCTGGAGAAAAATGAGTGGCTGCCCGACTTCGATGCCCTGGAAAAGCTGGACTTGAGCCGGGTTAAGCTGATGTGGGTAAATTATCCCAATATGCCTACCGGTAAAAATGCATCTTTAGCGTTGTTCGAAAAACTGGTGGCCTTTGGTAAAAAACACGGTATCGTCATTTGTCACGATAATCCGTACAGTTTTATCCTGAATGATCGTCCGATGAGTATCTTGTCGGTACGGGGAGCAAAAGACATTTGCATTGAGCTTAACTCGTTGAGCAAATCGCACAACATGTCGGGTTGGCGTATGGGGTTGCTGGCGTCCAATCCCGAGTTCGTGAGATGGGTGTTGAAAGCCAAGAGCAATATCGACAGCGGCCAGTTCAAGCCCATGCAGCTGGCAACCGTTGCCGCTTTGCGGAACACGCGGGAGTGGCACGGCGAAATGAACCGTATTTATGCCGAACGTCGCCTGTGGGCGGAGAAAATCATGGATCTGCTGAACTGCAGGTACGATAAAAGCCAGGTTGGCCTTTTTGTTTGGGGAAAATTGCCGGAATCTGTGGTGTCGAGCAAAGACTTTATCGATGATATCCTGCACAACGCCCGCGTTTTTATTACCCCCGGTGTAATCTTCGGGAGCAATGGCGAGGGATACATCCGGATTTCTCTCGGCGCATCCGTTGAAAAAATGGAGGAAGCCTACAATCGAATATTAACTTACTACAACGCATGACAAAAAATATGGAATTTGAATCAATTTTATTACCCGGGGTCGATGACAAGCGTCCGGTCATTATTTCCGGTCCGTGCAGCGCGGAAACGGAAGAGCAGGTCATGGAGACGGCACAAAAACTTGCTGAAAAAGGGGTGAAGATCTTCAGGGCCGGCGTGTGGAAGCCACGCACGAAACCCGGTGGATTTGAAGGGGTCGGCACCCCGGCATTGAAATGGCTCCAGCAGGTGCGCAGGGAGACCGGCATGTATGTGGCCACCGAGGTGGCCACGGAAAAACACGTGTATGAATCCCTGAAATACAACATGGATATGTTGTGGATCGGTGCCCGTACCACGGCAAACCCTTTTGCCGTACAGGAAATAGCGGATACATTGAGGGGCGTGGATATCCCGGTTCTGATAAAAAATCCGGTGAATCCCGACCTGGAACTTTGGATCGGTGCCATTGAGCGGTTATACAACGCCGGGATCAGGAAGATCGGGGTCATTCACCGCGGATTCAGCACCAACGACAAGACCGTTTATCGCAACATTCCGCAATGGCACATCCCCATCGAGTTGAAACGTCGCTACCCTGGCCTTCCCGTCATCTGTGATCCGAGCCATATCGGCGGGAAGCGCTCCATGATTAAAACGATTTCCCAACAAGCCATGGACCTGAATTACTACGGGTTGATCATCGAGTCGCACCGTAATCCCGATGATGCCTGGAGCGACAGCGCCCAGCAAATTTCTCCCGAAACGCTGGCCGGGATACTGAGTGAGCTGGTTATCCGCGACAAGGTGCAATCGACGGAGGACTTATCCGACCTGCGCCGGCAAATAGATGACCTGGACAATGAAATCCTGCAACTCTTATCGAAACGTATGCGGGTGTCCCGCGAAATAGGGCTCTACAAACTGGAACACGATATGCCCGTACTCCAGACCGGACGCTACGACCATATCCGCAAGGACCGGGTGGAACAGGCCGAGAAAATGGAGATGGCGGGTGAGTTTGCCTTGAAAATCCTGGAAGCCATTCACACGGAATCCGTTCGTCAGCAGTTTGAAGTAATGGAAAAAGCAAAAAAATGAAAATACTTATCTTGGGAGCCGGCAAGATGGGATCGTTCTTTGCCGATGTGCTCAGCTTCGACCACGAGGTAGCCGTATTGGACACCGATCCCCAAAAACTGCGGTTCATATACAACACGCTCCGGATGACAAAGCCGGAGGAGGTACAGGGTTTTGCCCCCGAACTGGTGATCAATGCCGCTACGCTGAAATACACCGTCGAGGCGTTTCACAACGTGTTGCCTTATTTGCCGCAAACGTGTATCCTGAGTGATATTGCATCGGTGAAAACCGGATTGGAGGAGTTTTACCGGGAACGTACCCGCCCGTATGTCTCCACCCACCCGATGTTCGGACCCACGTTTGCCAGCCTGAGCGACCTCAGTACGCAAAGCGCCATCATCATATCGGAGTCGTCGCACTTGGGAAAGGTTTTTTTCCGCGATCTGTACCGCCGGCTCAAACTCAACGTGTTTGAATACACTTTCCGGGAGCACGACGAAACCATCGCTTACTCGCTTTCCATCCCGTTTGCATCCACCCTGGTGTTTGCATCGGTAATGAAGCATCAGGATGCGCCGGGAACCACGTTCAAAAAGCATATGAACATTGCACAGGGGTTGCTTTCGGAAGATGATTTCCTCCTTACGGAGATCTTGTTCAACCCCTATACTCCCGATCAATTGGTGAAAATCAGGGAAAAGCTGAAAGAACTGCTGGCTATCATCGAAGCCAGGGACAGCGAAGCCATGAAGGTGTTTTTGACGCAGGTAAGGGCGAATATCGAGTAAGGCGATTATTTTTGCTCCACGTATATCCTCAGAATCTTCGCGTCCGATCTCGGGCGGCTGTTGCCGTCGACGGGCAGGGCGGCAATCTTGTCAATGACTTCCAGCCCTTCGGTGACTTCGCCGAAAACGGTGTATTCACCGTCCAGATGACGTGCCCCGCCGATCGTGGAATAGGCTTCCTTGAGCTCCCCGGGAAGAAAGAACTTGCCGGGAGCGGCTTCGTACAACGAGTCCACCACGTGAAGAACCGAATCCAGCATGGCGTTAAAGGCACTCGCGTCGGTGGCTTTCAATTTAGCCAGATCCTCCTTGTGCGGTAAGTAATGGTCGCGGATAATCTTGTTTCTGATGGGCACGTTCACCGCCATTTCCATGGAATCCAGCCGTCCCGGTGTGTACACTTTCCCGTGCACGATATAGAACTGGGAGGCATCCGATTTCTTCTGCGGGTTCTCGTTATCCCCTCTTCGCGGAGCAGCCAGCGCTCCTTTTTTATGGAAACGGTTCTCCCGGAACTCGGGTAAAATATCCATGTCGGTACGTCCTCCGCCGATCTGGGCTCCGGCAGGGGCATTCCTCGAATCCTGCGCCCCGCCCTGAATCATAAATTCCTTGACTACCCGGTGAAACAACGTTCCGTTGAAGTATCCCTGCTTCACTAATTTCAGAAAATGGTTGCTGTGGTTGGGGGTGTCGTCGTACAAAACGGCTTTCATTGTACCGTAATTGGTTTCGATAACGATAACCGGGTATTCCCTTTGAGCATTGGCGAGCAATGAAAATGCGAGCAGAACGGTGGAAAGGATATTTTTTTTCATGTCTCAACTGATTTTTTGAATTGCAGATCGCGGGCATGCCTGCCGCAACGGATCGTAAATCCTAATTGGGTGCCTTCTTGTAAAGGAAGAAGGCGATGCCGATAAAAACGATATTGGGTATCCATGCCGCCACAAAAGGACTCATGCTCCCTTTTACGGCGAAGGATGAACTGATGGTCATGAACAGAATGTATGCCATACTCAGAGCCAATCCGATTCCAATGTTCAGCCCCATGCCTCCCTTCACCTTCCGTGCGGAGAGGGAAGCTCCGATAAGGGTCAGGATAAAAGCCGAAAATATGGAAGCGTAGCGCGAATGGTATTCTATCTGAAACGCCTGGATGTTGCCCAATCCCCTTCTCTTCTGGCTTCCGACGTGGCGGAACAATTGCGGGGTGGTCATCATCTGCTGGTCTGTATTGGCCACGATAAAATCGTTGGGAACGATTTGTATGATGGTATCAGTGGTGGTTCCGTGGGTGATTTTCTCTTCCAATCCGTCGAAATTCCTTATCTGGTAATTGCTGATTGTCCAGTGATACAACGAGTCGTACTTGATGGATTGGGCGGTCAGGCGGGAGACCAGCTTCAGGCTGTCGAAATGATCAATGGAAAAATTATAGCCCGTTTTGGACTCCAGGTCGAAATTACCGAAATAGACAATCGTCCCTTCGGCCACCTTGAACTGTATATCCCTGTCGCCCGTTTTCCGTTTTCGCGGGTCGATGTATTTTTGTTCAAAGTCGATGCGGGTTTTGTTGGCGGGGGGGATGATAAAGCCGCCCATTACAAAGGAAAAAACGGCAATAATGGCTGCCGACACCATGTAGGGCTTGAGCAACCGTTTAAAACTGACTCCGTTGGATAAGAGAGCAATTATTTCGGAGTTCGAGGCCATTTTGGATGTGAAGAAAATAACCGCCAGAAAGATAAAAAGCGGACTGAAAAGATTGGCGTAGTACGGAACGAAATTGACGTAATAATTAAAAATGATCTCTTTCAACGGAGCGCTGTTGCTCATAAACTTATCAATCTTCTCATTGATATC